>NZ_WOXS01000001.1 GCF_009852415.1 Streptomyces sp. Tu 3180
CGATTCCGATCCGGTGATCACAGCCCAGGCCCAGAAACTGACTCCTTCCGGGCTCCCCGTCACCTTCACCGTCGCGGATGCAATAGCTGAGCTTCCTGCCGGCCCTTACGACGTCATCACGTGTGTCGCCACGATCCACCACCTGCCGTTCCCCCTGGCGCTCACCCGTTTCCGCCGCCATCTGGCTCCGGGAGGGACACTGGTGATCGTCGGCCTGTCTCGCGCCCAGACCCCCGTGGACCACCTGCTCGGCGCTGTCGCCATTCCGGCCAACGCTGCCATGGGCTGGCTGAAGAACAAGGGCCGCCCCTCGCAGCGGCCCGTCTCCATGACGGCCCCTACTCGCTCAGCGGACATGACCTTTGACGACATCGTCCGTGAAGCCAGAGACGTCCTCCCTGGCGCACGGCTGCGACGACGGTTGTTCTGGCGCTATACGCTTGTATGGAATCAGCCCTGAGTGGCCCGTGGCTTCCTCGACCAAGTATCGGTGCGGGGGCTCTTGCGGGTGAGACGCCGAGTCATCATGGTGATGAGCGCCCAGTTCAGGTGTGCTTCGGAGTGCTGGGGCAAGCGTTCGTAGTCGCGTGCGTTGCGGCGGGCGTTCATGCACCAGCCGATCGTGCGCTCGACTTTCCAACGGCGGGGTAACACGACGAAGCCCTTGGTGCCCTTGGGTCGGGAGACGATGCGCAGGGTGAGCCAGAGGCGGTCGCGGGCCCAGTCCACGAGGTCGCCGGCGTAGCCGCGGTCGGCCCAGACCTGGGTGATCTGCGGCTGGGTGAGGCGCAGGCGCCAGAACACGTCGCGGGCGGCGTCGCGGTCCTGGATGTCGGCGGGCGTCACCGTGATCATCACGGGCAGGCCGAGCGTGTCGACGGTGATATGTCGCTTGCGTCCGTTGATTTTCTTCGCGGCGTCGTATCCCCGGCTGTCCCTGCCGACAGTGGAGGCGCCCTTGACCGACTGGGAGTCCACGATCAGCGTCACCGGGTGGGGACAGCGGCCTTTGCCGGTACGGATCCTGCGGCGGAGCTGGTCACGGATGTAGGTGACGACCCCGGCCCGGTTCCACCGCCAGAAGAACCCGTAAACCGTCTCCCACGGAGGGAAATCCGCAGGCAGGGCTCGCCACTTCGCGCCGTTGTCGACGATGTAGCGGATGCCGTCGACGATCTCCCGCCGCGGCCACTTCTCCGGATGACCGCCGGTCTTGGTCTGGCAGGCCGGGACGGGCAGCAGGGGTTCGAGAAGTGCCCATTCGGCGACGGAGGTGTCAGAGGGGTAGCGGCGGCGACGGGAGGCAGCGGGCATGGCGGGCTCGGCAGAGGTGATCGACGGTGGACGGGGTTTATTTGGCGAGCTGGGCGAGGGTGGCGCGCACCCCAGTGAGCTGGGCGGTGGCGAGCTGGGCCCATTCGTCGTCGGGGTAGCGGGCCAGGTGCGGATCGAGCGTGCCCGTGATCACACGGGTGAGCCGGCCGAGGATCTGCCGGAACTGCCGCTTGTCGTACTCAATCCAGTCCGCGGGGTCGTCGGAGAACATGAACCTGTCCCGCCGTGTCCAGGTGATCGGCGTCAGGTTCTCCGCGGCGACGACGTCGCGGACGTGCCGCATCCCGCGGCCGACCTGCGAGCGGGTCAGGCGGGTGGCGGCCATGAGCTGATAGGTGTGCAGGCCGGCGGGGCGTGCTTCCATCAGAGCGACGCGGACCAGATCGCCGTAGTGCTCGGCCAGCGGCCGGGCCTCCCGCCGTCGCGGCATGGCCTACTCGCCTATGAGCAGCTGGACCAGCTGCTCGTCCAGGGTGAACTCGCCGTTGTCGAGGGCCCCTTCGAGCCAGTCCGCCGCCGCGCGGACCCGGCCGATCTGCCGGCGCACGGTCTCGCGCTCGTCCTCGGTGAACTCCTGCCCGCGCAGCTGCGGGACCAGGCGGCCGAGCGTGGCCACAAAGCCGTGGCAGGAACCGACCAGGTCGAGGTACTCGATGGTGTGCTCGATCGCGCGGACGGCCGGGGTACGTTCCCGGATCCGGTCCCGGGTGTCGGCGGAGTTGTCGAACTGGGCGCGGTTGACGAGCATCCGGGTGGTGTCGTCCCGCATCGTCTTCCGGGCGACGGCCGGGCGGCGCAGCAGGTCGGTGGTCACCTGCTGGGCGACGGTGTCGTCCCTGGTCAGTTCCGTGACGACCCGGACCCTTTCGGCCGGGGTGACGTGCTCGGTGACCGCCGGACGCTTCAGCAGGTCGGTGGCGACCTGGGCTGCGACCTCGTCGTCTCGGGTTAGGTCGGCGACGGCCTGGACCTTCTCATCGACCGTGACCGGCCGGTCGACCCGCTGCCCGACGACCCGTTTCGCGCCGTCTGGCGTCCACTGCCGAGCTCCCGTGCGCGGGTTGAACGGTGCGTCCTCGATCGCCGCCCACCGCTCGTCCTCGTCCGCGACCGATGCGAGGATGCGGTGAACGGTGAACGACACACCCTCCTTGCGGCGCCCCTCGGGCCACCGGTTGGCGGTGTATCGCCAGTCCTCGACCGTCCGGCGCTCGACGCCTATGTCGTCCGCGAACATCTGCAACGACTCCGTCACGGTGAACAGGTCGTCCGTGCCGTTCGGCATCGACCCGCCCACCGACCGCATCGGCTCGATCTCCAACGCCATGTCGCCCAGGGCGAACTGCGCCCTCGCGACCTGTGCGATCAGTTCCTTCGCCCGGGTGACGAGCTGTTCGTAACGCTGCCGGGTGACGTTCCCGATCCGGTCGGCCACGTCGGTCATGATGACCACCGCCCTCGCCCAGGTCCGGCCCGGCCACCACGATGTGACCGGTCAAAGGGGGCGCCGGCCCCGGTCACCGTCCACCGTGACGCGGGCGCGACACGCCGGGGCAGGGCGTGAGCCAGGGGCGCTTGAAGCGCACACGCTTTGCAGCCAACTACCCTGCAAAACTTGAGATGTTCGAGGTGTCTGCGAGGCGTTCGGCTACGGCGTTTCCGTAACGCCGTTCCGCGACGCCCGCCGGTGGCGGCAAGCTCGCACCCGGCACCGGTCCGAGCAATACACCGCCGCCTTCGACCGCTCCACCCCTACCGTCCACGACCGTCGGCACACCGGGCACTCGGCCTGCTCTCCCCGCTGTATCGCGGCCACACGCTGCCGAGTCCGCTGAAGCCTCCGCCACCGTCGTGACCTGCACCGACCCGAACAGAACACCGCCTCCGCCGCCATCGTCTGCGGCAGCGGATCACCACACTCCCGGCAGTACCGCCGAGCCGTCCCGCCAGCCCCCACACCTCAGATCATCCAGGTGCACGCACCTCACGGCCAGGGATCAAAAACACCTACTCAGTCGCTGCAGGTAGGGCAGCAGCCGGTGGAGGCTGTCGGCGAAGACCACCTCGTTGAAGCCCTCCGCCAGCAGCGCGGGATGGGAATGGACCATCGCCTTGTGCTGCGCACGTACCGTGTCGTCCGGCACGGTACGGTTGGCCGGCCGCGGGCCTTGGCGTTCCACGCACACCGAGACGGGGGTGGCCACCAGGATCGCGATGACGGGCATGTGGTGCCGCTTGGCGGCGGCGACCAGCGGCTCACGGGCCTCGCGGGTGACGTTCGTGGCGTTCCCTGTCAAGTTCTACTGTTCGCATCGAGCGAATCCCAGCGGGGCCATGAACGCGGTTGTCTCACTGAGCTGTTTCCAACCTCAGTTTGAGCAGGTCAGATGCAGGGTGAGGACGGCCTGAACCAGGCTGGTGATGCGAGTCGTGGAACATCGCAGCTTGCGCAGGAGTCGCCAGCTCTTGAGGGTGGCCATGGCCTGCTCGACGAGCGCACGGATCCCTGCATGCGAGCGGTTGACATGCCTTGATGTCGTGGACCGCGCCGGGCAGTGCAGGCGATACCCACACCAGTCGCCCGGGCGGGATCGGTGATGATCTGCACGTTCATGCCTATGTTTCCCAGAGTAGAAGGGCCGGTCGGCCGCGATTCGGTCGATCGGCAGCAGCGTGCCGTCCAGGATCACGAAGGCCTTGGTGGACGCCGTGCAGGCCGCGGTCCGCAGGTCGGAAGCCAGCGCGGCGAGGACCGCACCCGCAGCAACCGCTTCAAGCGCTGAACACTTCGCGAAGAACCCGCTGCAGGCGGTCGCGAGCAGGCAGGTCGGCAACGACAACGACGAAAGGCGGATCAGCGCGCCGGCTCAGACATGCCTCGCGCCTGGTCGCGGCTGGCGACCACCAGGTATCCATCGCTCTCGGGGCGAAGGTGGTGGACTGCACCGTGAGCCCGACACTCCGCAACTGCGCCACGAGGTCCTCGTACCGGTAGGGCCAGATGGACAACCGCTCCGAGCAGGCTCGCACTGCCCCATCCGGCTCGATCTGGGCGACCACGATCTCGAGGAAGTGTTCCTGCTCCCAGCGCTGCTCGATCTGCCAGTAGTAGCTGACGACCGCATCGCGGTCGTTGCGGCGGATGAGTCGATCGCGAACGTCTACCCGTGAGCCGGCGGAGCGCACGAGCTCCCAGTTGCGTGACGTGAGCACGAGGCGTCCGCCCGGATTCAGCAGCCGCGACATCGCTTCCAGTGCGGTCAGGCGCCCGGCTGCGCCCTCGGCGTGCCCGAGCGAGTTGCCGACGCAGAACACCAGATCGAACGTGGAGTCCTCCAGGTGGTCGGGCAGCTCGTCCCAGCTCGCGCGGAGGGCTCGAAGCGAGACACCCTGCTCGTCGGCGGCCTTCTCGGTCCGGCGAACCATCCCATCGCTGGCGTCTGCGGCGACCACGTCAAGGCCAAGACTCGCGAGACCGACGGCGAGCTGGCCGGTTCCACACGCGCAGTCGAGGACGCGCGCGTTGGGCGGCAGAGAGCCCACGACATCGCTGTAGTAAACCGCGGCTGCCTTGGCGGGGGTCAACCTGTCGTCCCCGATCAGCCACTCGTATACGTCGGAAAGCGCCCCATAACCAGCCACCGCGATAACCTCCATCACTCGACGACACGCAGGCGAGACCGCGCCTGCGATTCGGACCTTGCGCCTCGCACTGTGCCGGGCCGTGTCAGCGAAGCATTGCGCAGGACCCAACCACTTCCGGCCGCTGAGACTCCACCGGATTTCGTGGGAAACCGCGACACGCCGCACCGACGCAGGTCCCCACTCCACCGGCGCCCCATCGGCCACGATGGGGACCGCAGCCGGCAAGCGCGCGTTCACTGCGGAGCGCTTTCACTGAGCTTTTTCAGCGCTGACGCTCCAAGGTGAGGACCGCTGCGGTGATTGACGACAGGCGGTTCGGGCTGCATCGGGCTCTACGGAAGATCCGCCAGGACTTCAGCCTTGCGACACCTCGCTCGACCGGTGCTCGGGCTGCTGACAGCGCCCGGTTCGTCGTGCGCTGGGTGGGTGTGAGTTCTCGGCGGGGCGGGCGTCGGACCGGCGTGGTCACCCAGGGGCCGGCTCCGATGTAGGCGCGGTCAGCGAGGATGGGGACGCCCTGGCGTTCGCAGATCCGGATGATCCGGTGGGTACGGGCTGCGGTGAGGTCGTGGGTGCGGCCGGGCAGCGCGGGCGAGATCCACAGCAGTCTGCCCGCGGGATCAGTCACGACCTGCACGTTCACGCCGTGGCGGCGGTGTTTGTGGGAGTAGTTGGCCCGGCTGTCGCCGACCCGGTCGCACTCGGCGAGCGTGCCGTCCAGGAGGACATGCCCGGGGTCGGTCTCCCGCAGCACCCGCAGCAGTCCGGGCGCCCGTTTGGACAGGTGGCTGATGACGGCGGTGACGTAGGTGTGGGCGGTACCGACCGAGATCCCGAAGCCGGCCGCGATCTGCGTGAGGGTGTCGTGCCGACGCAGGTACACCAGGCCGACCAGGGCACGCTGGTGCGGGGGCAGCTTGCAGCGGCGGTCACCCTCGCGGGTGACGATGAGCATGGTGACCCACTCGACCAGGGCGTGAGGCAGGTCGAGTGCGGCAGGATAGACAACCAACGAGGCTCCCACGCCGGTGGGTTGAGACGTAGAACACCTCCTCCAACGGCACGGGAGCCTTGTGTGTTGCGGGGATCCATCCCGTCACCCGATCAGTGGCCACGCTGAAAAAGCTCAGTGGCCACGCTGAAAAAGCTCAGTGAGATGCACACTGCCGACGGCAGCAGTGTTCAGCACCGCCGTTTCTGTTCCGCCCGACTGTCAAGTCGGCGGCTTGCGGACGATACCGGTGAAGCCAGCAACGAACAGGGTGAGGAACGCCCAGCTTAAAAGCTGCAGGACCACGCCTGCCACGAAGACCCACTGCGCAGGACCTGCGTTGGTCAGCTCGCAGCGGCCGGCCCCGATCGTTCCAAGCAGAGGCACGGCGCGGTCGACAGCGAACCCGATGCTTTCCACCACGCCGCAGCGCCCACCTCCTCGAGCCTTCGGGTGAACTACCCATCCGTGAGTATCCGCCAAGAGCATAAGGCCACAAGAGATGGCCATGACGAGGAGGAGGAACCACAGAGCGCGACCGGATCGGTAGCCATAACGGACCGTCACGCGGGCGATCCAATGCCAAACTCTGGCCCCTCGCAGGGAGCCATCCTCTTGGCTGAGCGTCAGGCCGAAGGCATCCTGCTGGGCGATAAGAACCATCTTGGCACGCTCCTCATCACCCGCTCTCCGGAAGACATCGGCTAACTGTCGGTACGGCTGCGGAGGATTACCAGGCACGCACTTCTGGAGCACTTGCAGCCAAGTTTCGGCTCGAGGCTCAAGGGGCTGGGAACGGTAAGTGAAGCCTTCCAATAGCAATCGCGGCCGCGCCTTGGCCTCGTCGAGCAGACTGTGCCATGCGTTCTCGCTCCACAACGACAGCGCGCCGTCCACTCGGGCATCTCGTAGATCGAGGATCACACGGTCGCCGCCTTGGGTGGCCACCCGTCCACTTACCGTCAACGTGCCAGTGATGTGGGCGCCTGACAGCCGGATGGCGCCGTCTTTTCCGCCGCCGGTGGCCTTCAGGTCAGCCAGCGAGGTTTCGCTGTCGACGCGCAGGCGGTCGGCGGCCAGGGCTGGACCGGTGTGGTTGGTCAGCTCTGCACCGGTTAGATAGAGCTTGCCGGCGAAGTGGGCTCCCGTTAGGCGAACGGTGCCGTCCTCCCCGTGCCCGGTGGCCTTCAGGTCGGCCAGCGAGGCGTGACTGCCAATCTGCAGGCGGTCGGCGAAGAGGGCGGGACCTGTGTCACTGGTCAAGGTTGGTCCGCTGCGGTTGGTCAGTTCGGCTCGGCGCAGGTCGAACTGGCCAGCGATGTGGGCCCCAGCCAGTCGGACGGTGCTGTCTTTTCCGTGGCCAGTAGCCTTTATGTCGGCCAGCCAGGTGCTGCTGTCGACTCGTAGGCGGTCGGCGGCCAGGGCTGGACCAGCGTGGTTCGTCAGCTTGGCGCCGGTCAAGTGAAGCTCGCCGGTGATATGCGCATCGACCAGCCGCACAGTGCTGTCTTCTCCGTGACCGGTGGCTTTTATGTTGGCCAGCGAGGTGTAGCTGTCGACCTTAAGGCGGTCGGCGAATAGGGCGGGGCCGTTGTGATTGGTCAGCTCGGCATAGCGCAGGTCAAGCTCGCCGGTGATGTGCGCGCCTGACAGCCGCACAGTGCTGTCTTCTCCGTGACCGGTGGCTTTTATGTTGGCCAGCGAGGTGTAGCTGTCGACCTTAAGGCGGTCGGCGAATAGGGCGGGGCCGTTGTGATTGGTCAGCTCGGCATAGCGCAGGTCGAGCCCGCCGGTGATGTGCGCGCTTGACAGCCGGATGGCGCCGTCTTTTCCGCCGCCGGTGGCCTTCAGGTCAGCCAGCGAGGTTTCGCTGTCGACGCGCAGGCGGTCGGCGGTCAGGGCTGGACCGGTGTGGTTGGTCAGCTCCGCGCCGGTCAGGCGGAGCTTGCCAGTGAAATGGGATCCCACTAGTTGGACAGTGCCGCCTTCTCCGTGGCCGGTGGCCTTCATGCCAGCCAGCGAGGTGTGGTCGTCGACCTGCAGACCGTCAGCAAATAGGGCGGGGCCCCTGTCGTTGGTGAGCTCGGCGCCGACCAGGAGCAATTGGCTGGTGATCTGCGCGCCTAGCAGCCGGACAGCGCCGTCTTTTCCATGGCCGGTGGCTTTTATGTTAGCCAGCGAGGTGTAGCTGTCGACCTTAAGGCGGTCGGCGAGTAGCGCGGGGCCGTTGTGATTGGTCAGCTCGGCATAGCGCAGGTCGAGCCCGCCGGTGATGTGCGCGTCCAGCAGCCGGACCGCACCGGCCTTTGCGTGACCGGTGACCTTCACGTGGGCCAAGGCGAGGGAAAAACTGAGCTGCAGGTGGTCAGCGTGCAGGGCAGGCAGCACCGACCCGCTTAGGGACAGAGAAGACATCTGGGCGCGTTCTAATACCACCGGTTCGTCGAACTGGCACCCCTCCAGCCTGAGTGGGACAACACTGCGCACATCGGTCAGGTCAAGTTGGCCGGTGATGCGCGCCCTGAGCAAACGGATGCCTCGTGGGTCGAGCGGACCTCCAGTGCGCTCCAACAGAAGGCTGCGGATTTGCCTCGCCGACACCTTCCTGAGGCGCGGATGCACTCGCGCAGGCATCCACCTTCGGGTCAGATCGAGGACTGCCCCCGCTTCTGTCGCTTTGATCAGTCGGTCACGCACGTTCCCCACGTTATGCCGACTCCATAAGCAGACGCCTAGGCAGGATGAGAAATCCTCCTCCATCTGAGTCAAAGACAGCAGTAGCTTGACTGTGCGTCTTCCCCAGCGCATGCCCGAGCAGGCCGTGCTGCGCGACCGCGCCCTGGTCACCCTCGCCCTCGCCGTCACCGGCCGTTCCGCGGAGGTCTCCGCGCTGGATGCCGATGGCATCCGCCTGGTTGCTGAAGGCCTTGAGATCCACGTCCCCTCTGCCAAGGGACGCCCGGCCTGCGACGTCGTCGCCCACGGACAGCACCCCGTCACCTGCCCTGTCCGCTGCTGGCTGGCCTGGAAACAGGCCGCCGACATCGACACCAGACCCGCCTTCCGTCCCGTCGACCAGGCCGGCCGCATCGGCGCCGCCCGCCTCGGTCTCGACGGCTGCCGCCGTGCCGCCTGCCGTGTCAGCTATGACTTGCCTTCTGTCTCCACCGGGTCTTCGTAGGGAAGACGGAGGCCGGTGGCGCGGTGGGTTGCTCTTTGGTGCTGTCCTGGTGTGTGCGAGGACGTTTCAGTGATTCGGCCGACCATCCGTCGGTTTGCTGCCAAGTGCGCCGCATCGGGCTGCCGCACTACCAGCTGCCCGCTACACAGGGAGGCGGGACTGCGCTTGCGCCTGGAGGGGGACTGGCCCGGTGGTGACGATCAATGTGGCGGTGCTGCTTGCTGTGATCATTGTGATCCGGCTGCGTCGGCGGACCCAGGCCCGCAGCCGTAGCGACGAGCAGCTGACGGTGCTCATCGTCTTGGTGTTCGGTGTGTTGATCGCCCCGACCGACCTGGGGCAGGGAATCTTCAATGCTGTCGGTCAGGCCACGGCGGGGCTTTCGCGGTCGGGTCCGTGAGGCCGCGGCGCCCGGCTACATGCCGCGGTGCCTGTGCTCGGATCTCTGTTGCGGGTCTGTCAACGCCGCGGGCACCGGCCGATTGCGGGGTGAGCGGCGGGGGAGGGGTGCCGGAGCGGGTCTGGCCCGCTCCGGCGCGGTGGGGTTACACCATGGGGTAGTAGCCGTACATGTACTCGTCGCAGTCGCTGCTCTCGTCGGTACTGCGGGGGTCGGCTGCTACGGCGCGCGCGGCGAGCGGGGCGGCGATGAGGAGCAGGCTCAGCAGGCCGCCGGCGGGCAGGACCGCGTCGATGAGGGTCAGGTGGCTGTCTTCCTCCACGTGGAACATGCCCGCGAAGAACAGGGCCAGGGAGCCGGTGAGACTGGTGAGGGCGGCCAGCCACCTGAGGTTGTTGCGAAGAGCCGTGTCCTTCCGCTCCGGTGTTGCGGGCCCGTCAACGACCGGCCGGGCCGGCGCGGCGCCCGGCGGCTGAGCCGCTTCCTCTCGCGCGGGCGGGACGCCCTGGCGCGGTGACGGCGCAGCGGCGTGCTGGTCCTCGCGGCGGATGGTCTGTGCCACCTCGGCGCGCTGGCGTTCGCTGTCCTGCAGCCGGGCCTCGAGATCCTGGACGTAAGCCGAGGCGGCGTGCAGCTGCCGGCGCATGACCGCGTTCTCCTCCTCCAGCCGGCCCCGTTCGGTCCCGGCGAGAAGAAGGCGCTCATGTGCCGCGGCGAGGTCTTCCTGGAGCTGTTGCAGCCGTGCCAGCACGACGCGGTGCTCCTCCAGCACACCGGCCCGCAGATGATGCTGGACTTCTGCCCCCTCCTGCGCCAGGCACCACCGGACGGTCACGGCCTGCACCTGGCCCTGCAGCTCCCCCACGAGGGCCTGCAGTTCCTCCACACGGGCCTGCAGCCGGTAATTGGCATGCCCGCTGCCGCGCAGCGCCGCCTCACGCAGCCTCCTCAGCTCCTCCAGCCTGGCCCGCGCGATGGGCTGGCCCCCGCGGTGCGCCTGCTCGGCCAGGCTGTCCAAGAACCACTGTGGCGCTACCCGCGCGCCCGACAGGTAGCGCGAGACGGTGCTGGCGTCGGCGTCTTTCACCTCGCGGGCGAAAGCACGCACGCCGAACCCCCTGCCGGTGAACTCCGCTCGCAGCGCTGCCGCGAAGGCCTGCCGCTCTGCGGTGAGCCGGCTGCCGGTGTCCGTCTTCTTCGCCGGACTGCCGTCCGGCCGGTGATGCGTCATGGCGTACCCCCCAAGTAGTTAACTAACTGTATTCATATGATCACTTTTGGTGTGTCTGGGGGGTGGGTTCCCCGCTGCCCGGGAACCGGCCGGTGCCAATGCCACGGCAACGGGTGCTGCGGCTCCCGCCACAGTCCCGGCCGGTGGTGACGTGAGCACAGGAAGTCTTCACGTCTCGCCCGCGGCCCGCCCGCGCGCCCGACCCAAGAGGGGAGAGCACTTATGTCCACGCTCGCCCGCATCGTCGTCCTGCTGCTCGTCCTGGTCACCCTGGTCATCGCCAGCGGCCTGGCCGTCGTCGGCTATGCCTACCCGGCCCTCGTCCAGCCTTTGACGCTCGCTCTGACCGGCGCGGGAGTTCTCGTCGCCCTCGTCGTCGGGGTCATCGCGGCGGGACGTCAGTAGTCCGGCACAAGAGCACGCTCCTACTGGAACCGGGCGTCCGGAGCGGGGTGGCCCCGGATGCATGCCCGCGCTCAAGGCGTACGGATTACAGCTGCAGAGGTGAATCGCTGCACCCGCGGGGATGGTCCTTCCGCCTCCATCCTCGGCATCGTGCCCCTTGGCTACTCCTCGCACCTGTGGGGATGGCCGCGAGGTCGGCCGCTGCTCTTCGCCTCTGCGGAGGTGGTCCTGGGGCGCAGCCCGGCGTCGTTGTCTGCCTCGGCTGCTCGCGTGTTGACTGGCCTTCGTGCACCCCGGGTTCCGCTGGATTTTGTTGACACGCTTGTGGATCTTCAGGTGGCGGGTGAGGGGCGCATGGTGGGGGCACGGGAGGACGGGGAAGTCTGCGCGGGCGCACTCAACTTCGTCGATTCATCCGACATGTCCTCTTTGAGTGACCGTTTTTGATCGATTGGAGTCGTTTATGCGCGAGGTCTTCTGGCAGTGACCGTCCACGGGGTGACGGGCACCCGTACCCACGACGCTACTTTCTGGCATCAGAGCGCTGCGCAAGGTAGTAGCGTCCTGCTCCCGGCATCTTCTGCCGGACGGCAAAGACCCCGGCACCGTTGGTTGGTCGCCCGCGCGCCGGGGTCCTGTCGCTCTCAACGCCAGCCCCGAGACAAGGGAGATCTCCGATGTCGCTGCGCCGACGCCGAACTCGTTTCCCCGCAGGCGCGTACGCACTTGCGCTGAAAACGAGTCGTGACCGTATCATCCCGCTGCCATACCCGGCCCAAACCACGGTGTGGCATGTCAAGGCTGTCATGCTCCGCGGGAGCCTGCCCATGGCCGCGATCTGCCTTCCTCTGCTCGCGATTCCGGACGCTCTGCCGCCGCGTGTACTGCCCCTTCTTGCCCTCTTTCTGACGGCTGCTCACGGATCTGTACTGGTCCGCCAGTGGATTGTCCGCCGCTGACCTGATCGCCGGTGGGGGCACGAGCCGTCGCTCGTGCCCCCCGCCGGCTCCAGCCTCTCCGGCCCCGCGCGGCCGGACAGCCGGTACAAATACCCGCCCAGCACCCCCGAAAGAGGTCCCCTGTGTCCACCCGTTCCCGCGTCCAGACGGCTGACAACGCCCCGCGGCCGGCCCGCACCGCCCCCTCGGCCGACCCCGCCCGTGCCCGCCGCTGCACCGAAGCCCTGCGCGACATCGCCGAGGACTGCACCGTGGTTTCCGAGTCCTTGCTGCTCAACGCCTACAGCGCGGCCGCGCTGAACACCGAACTTCTCCAGCGTCTCGTCGCCCTCCGGGACCTGGTGGACGAGGCGATCGGAGTCGTCGTCGTGCGCCAACGCGCCCAGGGTGAGCCGCTAGCAGACCTCGCACCGATCGCCAAGCGCACCGAGGACCGGCTGCGCAAGAAATACGATCCGCCCTCCGTCGACCGCGCCCTGGCCACCCGCCGTCGGCCCAACCCTGCAACCCCCGCCCACAACACCGAGGCCGCCGCCGACACACCGATCCTGCGCCGCCCGGGCCAGCGCCTGGCCAGCGCTCTGACCCGGATGAAGGAAGGTTCCGGCCGCCGCCAGCGCGAATTCGCCGAAAAGATGGGCGTCCACGAGTCCTACGTCTCGCGGATGCTTTCCGGCCAGCGCGACCCCTCCTGGAAGCATGTAAAGATCATCTGCGACGTGTGCGGGGTCGACCCCGAGTGGATGAAGCCACTGTGGGAAGCAGCCGCCGACGTACAGCCCTCAAACGCCAATGACCCGGTCACGTACCTGCGCACCTACCTGCAAGGCCTGCACTATGCGCTCGGCTCCCCGGACCCCGAG
This sequence comes from Streptomyces sp. Tu 3180, assembly GCF_009852415.1. Lineage (NCBI taxonomy): Bacteria > Bacillati > Actinomycetota > Actinomycetes > Kitasatosporales > Streptomycetaceae > Streptomyces > Streptomyces sp. Tu 3180. The sequence goes on from NZ_WOXS01000001.1 coordinate 13,011, forward strand.
GTCATCCTCACAGCCGCCCAGCACACCATCAGCGCCCACGACCTCAGCCGCGCGCTGTATGGGCCCGGCGTCCCCGACTGGCCAGTGATCGACCGGCTCACCGTCGTCTTGCAAAGTCTGCCCACCATTACCCGGCCCTTGTGGCGGCGTGCTCAGGCAGCCGCCGAAAGCGCCCCTACCGACACCCTCAACTGATCTGCCGTCCTACCGGGGGAAGGACCATGAAGCCCACACCGCCCACTGCGGCCGTGCTCACGACCGCCTTCTACGCCTTCTACGACCTGCACCGCCCGGCCTACCACGCCTACGCCGCTGCACGCCTTCCCCAAGAGGAGGCTCACCTCAGCGTCACCCAGCTCTTCGACCTCATCGCCAGCAACTGGACCTGGCTCATGACCAAGCAGTGTCCCTCCGCCTGGGCCTGGGAAAAGCACACCCGGGCCGTCGCCCGCCGCACCGGCCGCACTCCCACCCCGGCCGAAGACACCGCGCTCCTGCACGATGATCTTCGCCTGAGCATCGACCGCATCGCCACCATCACCGGCACCGACCCCGCACGGGTCACCACGCTCCTAGCCGCCGCCAGGCGCCCAGCGGGCCGCGCGCCCGAAGCGGTTGGACACGTGCAGGAGCGCCTCGGAGCATCGGGTGCCGGCGGTCTCCTCACGAGTACCATAGGCACGAGGACCCGGTAGGACCGGCTTTCCAACTCCCGCTCCGTCTGAGGAGCCGCCGTCTTCCGACTGATGCCAGCGGCAAAGATCGGTATCAGCGGCAGTGTGGACTGCTGCGCATGGCGATGCGCAGCCCAGGGGATTTCCGCGTGATGCGCTGACCGCGGGGGTGTTCCGCGGTTGGTGGGCGCGTGTTGCGCAGCTGCTGCGCGTTCGGCTGCGCAACGGCCTGCGCAGGACGCTGTCACGTTGTTGAGTGTGCGAGTGCCTGACGGCGTGTCGTGTGTGGTGGAGCCGGGTTCCGGCTCCGAGCTCAGGCCTCGGCGGACCGGCCGACGACGCCGGTGACCTGGTCCCAGATGGCGAAGCGGACGGTCATCTCGGCGCGGTAGTTGTGTGCGGTCATCAAGTGGCGGCGGGGTCTGAAGTGGGGTGAGATGCCGCTGAACGCGGCCAGGAACCGCTGCGCCCCGCCAGCGCTGCGGAAGCCTTTCATGGCGCGTTCGCGTTGCCGGGTGGGCTGGTGGCTGTTCTCGGCCCGGTTGTTCAGGCTCTTGTGGGAACGGTGTTCGACCGAGGGCATGACCTCGCGGTGGGCGGCACCGTAGGAATGCAGCTTGTCGGTGACGACCACCCGCGGCACCGCACCGGTCCTCTTCAGCAGCCTGCGGAAGAAGCGCCTGGCGGCGGTCGTGTCCCGCCGGTTCTGCACGAGGATGTCCAGCACGGTGCCGTCCTGGTCGACAGCCCGCCACAGGTACTTCCGCTCTCCGTTGATCTTCACGAACACCTCGTCCAGATGCCATTTATCCCCGGGCCTCGGCCGGCGGCGGCGCAGTCCGTTCGCATAGGCCTGCCCGAACTTGGCGCACCACCGCCGGACCGTCTCGTACGAGACGACCACACCGCGTCCAAGCATCAGCTCCTCGACCTCCCGAAACGACAGCGGGAAGCGGAAGTACAGCCACACGCAGTGGGAGATGACCTCGACCGGGTACCGGTGCCCCTTGTACGACGGCGACGCGCTGTCCACGGACAACCCCTCCCGCATGATCAACCAGAAGATCATCCCACCAGCTCAGCCAACGTGACAGCGCCGGGCGGATGAGTTCGCGCATGCGCTTGTCCCAGGTGCGGTCCGCGTGACCGCCGGCGAGCTCGGCCAGGATGCGGCTGGTCTTGGTGAAGCGGACGTTGGCGCCCTGGCGGACGGCCTGGTGGCCGAGGGCCTGGGCGACGTGTGTCTTCCCGACCCCGACGGGCCCGAACAAGATGACGGACTCGCCGGAGTGGAGCCAGCGCAGAGCGGCGAGGTCGCGGATCTGGGCGGCGGGCAGCTTCGGGGAGGCGTTGAAGTCGAAGCCTTCCAGGGTGGCCTGCTGCTCGAACTTGGCCTTGCGCAGGCGCCGTTCGAGTGCGGCGGATTCGCGGCGGGTGATCTCGTCCTGGCAGAGGACCTGGAGGAAGTCGAGGTGCCCGAGCTCGCCCTTCTGGGCCTGGGTGAGGCGGGCGTCGAGGGTTTCGAGCATGCCGGACAGCCGCAGCGTCTTCAGCGACTCGCGCAGGGCGGTGGTCATCACGCTCACCGGCCGGCCTCCTCGGTGTCCACATCCGCATCGGCGTCGGTGTGACCCTGGTCGTCGTGAACCTGGCCGGGGATCTGCAGGGGGACGGTGGCCGCGAAAAGGCCCTCGGGGCCGTGCAGGAAGGCCGCGGCCCCGGCGTCGCCGGTCTCGGGTTCCGGGTCGGTCTCGGTGCCGGCGACCAGGATGCCCTTGACGGTCCGATAGGACGGATCACCGACGGCGACCGCCTTCGCGCAGGCGGCTTCGAGTCTGGCGTCGCCGTACTTCTTGCGCAGCCCGAGTACTCCCTGGGCGGCCCGGAGCCGGTAGAGGGCGTTGACCTCCAACAGCTGGTCGATCAGCTCGCGGCAGGCGTCCCCGACCTGGGAGGCTTGGCCGCGGCACCAGATCGGCGTCCGCATCTGGAAGGCGATCTTCTCTGGCGGGTAGTCGTTCTTGTCGGTGCGTTTGCCCTGCTCCAGGGCCGCGTGGGTCTTGACGAGCTCGCCCTCGTGGAAGACCTGGACCATGGTGGCGGTGGAGCGGACATCGACACGGCGGCCGATCAGCTTCCAGGGCACCGAGTAGAGAGTGCGGCCGACCTTGATGTGGATGTCCGGGCCGACGGTGGCCTGTGACCATCGGGCCAGCACGAACGGTTCCTCGGGCAGCGGCAGCAGGGCCTTGGCCTCCGCCGCCTCGAATACGGACAGCGGCTTCGCGCCGCCCAGCGGGCGGCACTGCCGCTGGCCTGCGACGTTGGTGGCCCAGAGCAGGGCCTCGGCCTGCATGTGCTCCAGCGAGGTGAACGTCCGACCGCTCCAGAACGAGTCGCGGACATAGGGCATGGGCCGCTCGACCCGCGGCTTGTCCTTCGGCTTCGACGCCCGGGCCGGATCCACCAACGTCCCGTAGTAGGTGGCGAGTTCGGCATAGGACCGGTTGATCTTCGGGTCGTAGAGGTCCGGCTTGTCGACCCCGGTCTTGAGGTTGTCCGGCACCAGGCGGCGCGGGACGCCGCCGAAGAAGCGGAAGGCTTCCGTGTGTGCGAGGGTCCAGGCGTGCTGGTCCATGTGCGTCACCGGGCGGACGAACATGTGCCGCGAGGCGGGCAGCACCATCACGAATGCCCAGATGCGGTGCCGTTTGCCGCTGGTGGGGTTGATCCACTGCCCCAGGAAGCCGTAGTCGATCTGGGCCTCCGAGCCCGGCTCGATGTCGTCCCGCAGCACCGTGACCTTGGAGCGGGCCGCTTCGTCGGGCAGGTTCTCGTGGACCCAGCGGCGGAACGTCGTCAGCGATACCTTCAACTTGCCCTCATCGCGGAGACGTTGGTGGATCGTGGTGACCGTCGTGGTCTTCAGCAGTTCCTTGACGTAGTCGCGGTGCGGCTCGATCTCGCCCCACCTGACCTGGTTCAGCTTCCGGCTCGTGAGCTCGGGGAACCAGCTCTTGAGCAGCTTGGCCCAGTCCGCCTCGCTCATGGGCGGCCCGCCCGGGGTGATCCCCGCCTTCTCCGCCGGCGCCAGGTACTTCCTGACCGTCTTGCGGTCTACCCCCAGCGATGCGGACACCTGGCTCTTGGACCGGCCCGCGTACCAGTGCACGTAGATCTCGACGATGTCGACCACGGTGAATGTTCTCCTTGCCATCCGGTGCGTCCGTCGGCCTCTCGGCTCGCGGATCGAGGGCCTGTGACACTCCGAGAGGCCAGCACCCTCAACCCGGGCACCGGCATGCCCATGGGGAACCCGGCCGATTCGCAAGGAATAGTCAATAAGTGATCAAACCACCCGAAACAGGGAACATCGCGCCAGTTCGAGCATGGTCGGTGGCACCATCGATGGTCGGCGCCCCGGTGGGGAATCGTGACCACAAGGGTGGGGAATTACGTGGCGCTGATCATGCAGATCGTGGGGAATTACGTGACCGCCGACAGTTTCTGCCCCGGCAACACGGGCCAGGCCGCACGCCGCTGGAAAACGGGCATCTGACACCGGCGCAGCCTGTTGACCCGCTCGGTCAGTGCGACGGGGAAAAGCGCAGGCCTGCGGTGACGAGCTTGCGGATGGCGATCACGGCGGCGGCCGCCATGATGGCGTCCCAGCTGGGCTCACCCGCCAGCCGCAGCAGCCCTGCCGCGATGAGGAAGTCCAGCAGGACGGCCAGTGCGGGCATCAGCCGTCTCGCCGCCGCGAACACCACCGCGGCTGCGATGAGCCCGAAGGCGGTGGCGGCGAGAGCGGCCAGGTGCAGGAGGGCGGTCACGCCGGTCCCGCCGGGGCGCGGGAGCCGTCCGCCTCCTTGCGGCGCTCGCGCTCGATCTCGGCGCGCTCGTTGGCGATCTCCCGGCTGAGGAAGTAGTTCAGGGCGGTCCGGATCGCAGCGATCGCGGCGAGCTGCCCGATCTCGGTGAAGCTCGGCGCGATGGCGGTGCGCAGCACGTCCCCGGCGAGCTGGAACTCCAGGCCCAACGCCAGGAACCGGCCCAGGGAGAGCCGGATCCGGTTGAACTGGCGGCCCACGCCGCCGCCACGGATTCCTGCCAGGAGGAAGTGGCCGAACGCCCAGGCGGCCCCCACGAAGATGATCAGGGCCCCGGCCGCCTCCACCAGTCTCACCAGCAGGTCCACCACGTTCCGGAGCGTGGACTCGGGCAGCACTTCCACCGACAGGAAAACGTTCATGAGCGGCCGGGTACCCCCACCCGGCCTGGTCGGCACGGCGGGCGAGGCGGGGAGTCGTACTGCACGTCAGGGACCTGTACACTCGGCCGGCGCGACCGGTACTCGACCGCCGACGCCTGCATGGCCAGGACTGCGGCGGTCAGACGGCGGCCGATGATCACCTTCTACGAAGGCCGGAAGCGGCAGGCGACGCCCTGCCCGTGAAGCAGGATGGGGCGCCGCTGCGTCTGGCGACGGCTGCCGGGTCAGCCGTGGTAGGTGATGTAGCCGTTGCCGTCACGGTCGTTGGCCGTCTTGGTATAGGAGTGCACGTCCGCGCGGCTGCCGGAGGGCTTGTAGAAGTAGATGGTGTCCTTGTCATTGTTCCAGATGAAGTTGCAGTTCTGGCGGTAGACGACGTTCTTGGCGTCGGAGTCGGTGCCGCGGCCGCCGCGCAGCTTGATGTAGTCGCCGGGCTGCAGGGTGTGGCTCTTGGTGAAGGTGAACGTGTTACCGGCGGCGTCCTTGACCTTGTAGCCCTTCAGGTTCACGTTCGCCGTCTTCGAGTAGTTCTTGATCGTCAGGTACTCGTCCTTGGTGTTCCCGCCGGAGCACTTGTTGGAGTCCCGGCCCGGGGCGTCGTACTGGACACCCTTGATCTTCAGCGCCGAGGAGTACTCGGCGGCCTGGGCCGGCGCGGCGGTGAGGCTGAGCACGCCGGCGGCGGCCACGGCCGCGGCGACGGGCAGGGTACGGCTGATGCGCATGCGGGTTCCCCCTGATGGTGCCTATGGAGCATCGGGGAGCATACCGAACCCGTGACCATCACATGGTCAAATGATGAAGGAAACGTGAAGACTAGACAGCGTGGGCTGGTAGTTGACAGAAGCGGGGCTTGGTGGGGCACCAGGTGCGGCTGAGCTGAGGGTCTGCCCGGCGAACGGACTTCCGCCGCGGGACCACCGAGTGTGCTGCGCTCTCCATCGAGATTGTCACGGTCCGCCGGACGCTCCACCGCACCCCGGCCGAGTTGGAGAGGGCCGTCGGCAGCCATACCGTCGCAGAGGCGGCCGGCCTGTATGCGCTGACCTGACGGCAAGCAGCAGGAGCCCTGCCCAGCTGCCCTGGGTGGCCGACGGACTATGGGGCCGGCTCGTAGGTCACGGTCTGGTCGGGGCAGCCGGCCGCCACCTTGCTCAGGGCGGTCACTTCGGCTTCGTCAGCCGCAAGGCTCCAGCGGAGCTTGGTGGCGACCCATTCCGCGACGTACCGGCAGTGCACCTCGGCCGCCGGCGGCAGCCACTCGGCGGGGTCCTGGTCGGCCTTGGACCGGTTCGAGCGGGCGGTGACGGCGACCAGACTGGCGTCGGCGCCTTGGTCGTTGGCGTACGCCTCACGCCGCTGCGCCGTCCACGCGGATGCCCCACTGTCCCAGCTCTCCGCAAGGGGCACCATGTGGTCGATGTCGAGGCCGGGAGCCGACGTCACCCAGACCTGGTCGTAGTACGACCACCAGCGCCCGCCCGACAAGCGGCACCGGGGCCCGACCGTGGGCGGCTCAACGGCCTCAGAGAGCAGGACCTCATTGCGCGTGTTGCAGCCGTCAGCCGGATCATCCCCGGTGTTCCAGTGACGGAAGGCATCCCGGTCGTAACCGTCGCGGGACTCGGTATCCACCGGCAGACGGGTGACAGCCTCGGCCAGTGAAAGCGTCTCCGCGGCGTGGGCGGGCGCGGGGATCGTGAGGGGCAGGACGGCGAGGGAGACGGCGGCCAGGCCGCGCAGCACAAAGGTGAGCATGAGCCGTTCATAACGGCCCCCGAGGGGGCGCTATCAGGCGTTCTCCGAGTACGCCGCCCATATGGACGCAATGGTCGTACCGGGAACCGGGCAGCGGGCCTTCTCACAGCGCCTCACGCTCGAGCGTCTCCGTGCGCCCGGCCACCTGGAAAGGAGCAGGCTGATCGGGCCCCGGGCCGGGCGAACAGGCTGGAGGAGGTCAGCACGCACGCCCCGCTGTACCCGGTCCGGGTGACGCTGCCCGGAGGGGAGAACTCCAGCGGGCGTCGGAGCGTAGTGCTGATTATGAGGCCGATCAACGACGGGCATGTGGCGGAGCCGGGACTTGCGGTTGTGGAGGTCGCGGCCGCCGATGACGAGACCGCGTTTGCGGTCCAGGAGCTGCTCACCACGCGGTGGGCGATCGCGCCGGCGGAACGCGTAACCCACGAGCCCGGCGAGCCAGGCGTGCGGCTGCGCTGTTTCCTGGACCTGTGGCAGCGGCCCGACTCGTAGACGTGGAAAGGGGTTCGGTGTGACGTGGACGCTGCCGGAGCCGATGCTCGCCGCCCTCGCGCCGGATTCCGCCCTTGCGCCCGGGTGGGCGGCCGAGATGAAGTGGGACGGATGGCGAGCGCTGCTCTCGCTGGACGCTGGGCACCTGGTGCTGCGCTCACGCAGGGGCACGAACCTCCTTCCTTCCTTCCCCGAGGTGGGCTCCGGCGCCGCGCAGCTGCCGGATGCGACCTCTCTCGACGGGGAGCTGGTCGTATGGGAGGGCGGTCGGCTCGCCTTCGAGCGGCTGCAGGGGCGGTTGCAGCGGCGCGGCGCCGGCGCGGTCCGTCTCGCCGCTGAGTGGCCTGTCCACTTCGTCGCCTTCGACGTGCTGCGCCTGGCGGGCACCGACACGACCGGGTGGCCCTACCGGCGCCGCAGGGCCGCACTGGAGCATCTCTTCGTCGAGCGGCGGCTCACCGCACCGTGGGCGCTGTGCCCGTCGACCACCGACCCGGCCACCGTGCGCGAGTGGCTGACCAGCTGGACAGCGGTCGGTTTCGAAGGTGTGGTCTTCAAGAGGCTGGAGGGCGGCTACGAGCCGTCCGTGCGTGGTTGGCGCAAGTTACAAGGTGCGCGCCACCGAGGACGCCGTGGTCGGCGCGTTCACGGGCCCGCCGGCCGCTCCCCGCACGCTGCTGCTGGGCCGGTACGACACCGACGGGCGACTGCGGTACGTCGGGCGGCAGCACGGCCCTTCCGCAGACCGCGGGCGGGGCGCTCGCCGGACTCCTCACCCCGGCCGGAGATGACCACCCCTGGACGGGCTGGTCGTTCAGTGCGGGTTGGGGCTCGCGCGAGAGCCTGCGCGTCACCCTCGTGACGCCGCAGCTGGTGGTGGAGGTCGGCGTCGATGTCGCCCGCGACAGCGTCGGACGCTGGCGCCACCCGGCACGCTGGCATCGGCCGCGCCCCGACCTGTCACCCGCCGACACCCCGCCTTTCGGGTCCGGGCCGGCGGGCTGAGCGCATCACCGCCAACGGCTGTACCGCACTGTCCCCACGACTAGAAGTGCTCTCCGCGGCGCGGGTGCACGTCCACCCCGATGCCGGGCACCCACAGGTCGCCGGCGTCGCCGGCGCTGATGTCCCAGGCAGTCACCTCGTCCGGGCACACGGTGCCGCGGGCCCGCAGATCGGTGACGATCAGGCGCGCGAGTGCAGCGGCCGCCATCGGGTCCGTCTCGGGCAGCGTGGTGCGCCACCACCGGTGCTCATCCACGTACTGCCAGCCCCTCGCACGCATCTCCGCCGCACGCTCGGGTGTCTGCTCGTGGTCCCGGTCCTGGACGGCGGCGTGGAACTCGCGGTCCTTTTCGAACGGCTCGTAGGCCACGAGCAGGGTGCGTCCCCAGTCCCGTGACGCCCAGAGCTTGAAGCTCGCCCAGTCACCGGGGGCCTGTATGGGCATGTGTTCCGCCCAGGAGGCGAGAATCCCCGCCAGTCGCTCCTCACACGACGCCCAGCCGTTTGCCGCTGCGTGCCCGTTGAAGGTCCAGCCGTGGTCCTCACCGGGGCCGTGGCGGTCCAGCTGCCACGTGTAAGGCAGGCGACCCGAGTCGAGGGCGGAAAACTCAGCCCGGACGAACGATTCCGCCTGATGCACGGACAGGGTCGCTTCGCTGTGGTCCCCGGACAGCAGCAGAATTCGCTCAGAGGTACTCCACCGCACGCTGGGTCCGTGGGCGGTGCCGCCCAGCAGTTTGGGCCGGCCGATGCGCGCCACGATGGCCTCGTAGACCGGCCGCAGAGCCTCACGGCGTTCGACCAGGCCGCTTGTCTCCCCGTGCGTCAGGATCGTGAACGGCCGGTCCAGTTCGACATCATCGTGGGTGAGAAGGCTTTCCGCGAGATCCGCCGCGTCCCGGCGGATCGTCCCCGTGGTGTGTGTCATGACGATCATCCTGGCAGCCGCCGCCGACATCACCGCCCGCAATCACCCAGGGAATTCGCACAGCGGTCCTCACCCTCGCCGCCCCGGGGGCCGGCGTGAGCCTCAGGAGCCAGCCTGCGCAGGTTCTACGGGTATGTGGTGGAACGCGGTGCCGTGTGGTCGGCTGCGCCGCCGGGCGTCGCGCAGCGGGGGCGAGCAGTTCAGCGCCCTCCGCGGCGAGAATTCCTCGGCCGGGCGACACCGTACAACGCGGCGGCTATGGGCGGTCGGGATACCAGGGGGGCGAGGCGCAGCAGGAGGTGGAGTGTGCGGCGCGCGGCGGTGCGGTGGGCGGGGGCGGCGGTGAAGGCCAGGAGCAGAAGGAGGGTGGTGCCGGCGTACGCGAGTGCGGTGCGGCCGCCGGCGGTGGGGGCGTCGCGGTGTCGGCGGCGCAGCTGGAGCGGTGGCGGCGGCAGGGACTGTTGCCCCGGCACGCGCGGGTGTGGCTGGGGCGCGGGCGCGGCTCGGTGTCGGTGCTCGCCGAGGAGACCGTCGCGGTGGCCGCGGTGCTCGGGCGGCATGCGAGGGCGGGGCGGGATGTGCGCTGGACGGTGATCGCCTGGTACGCCGAGGCCGGACGCCCGCTCCCGCTCGGGCAGTTGGCGGTGCCTAAGCCGCCGTGGCCGGCCGTGCGCGAGGCCCTGGTGTGGGCGATGCGGCGCTCGACGGCGCAGCGCCTGGTCATGGCGGATGTCCCTATTGCAAGGCAAATGCAGGGTGTTGAATCAGGAATGGAAGACCTGAGTGAAATAGTAGAACGTCCCATTCTGACCCGCCCCGCTATGTCCCGCAGGAATGATTCCAGATCCGATGGCGAACCCCACACCAGTCGCCTTGTGGGCACAGTTGAGAAGATTGGCCTTGTGTATTCTGCTGTCCATCCACGAGTCTAAGGCAGCCTGAGCCGTAGGCGGGGTCGCGTTGCCCCATGTGAAGTGGACGGATACATTTTCCGTGCCAGGGGTACCCACAGCCAATTGGATCCGCTGCGCTGGCAAACTGTTGTTGGAACCGTAATGACCCGGCTGGTTGTTCGCGTCCCTCTTTTCCCAAAGACCGGGGTGATCAGCGAGGTCTTGGCTGTGGTATTGCGCCACTCCATCCAAGCGTCTGTCAACCCGCAAATCGACGGAGCACGGTGGCTGTTGCTGCCTTCGCGTATCGTTGACCCTGCTGAAAACCTTGTTCCGCTCCGAGCTTCCCGCATTGGAAGGAAGACCCCAGTTCGGGAGCGCGAACCTTATTCCTTGCGGGTTATGGGCACCATTGACCGGGCAACGCCCTTTGGGCCCAGGCTGCGCACCTTCGTAGAACATCCCCCAGCACTTGTCACAGAAACGCCATCCCGGCTGGGTCCACGACGCTTGCGCATCGAACGGTAGGATGAACTTGAATCCTGCCGGGTTATGGGCACCATTGACCGGGCAACGCCCTTTGGGCCCAGGCTGCGCACCTTCGTAGAACATCCCCCAGCACTTGTCACAGAAACGCCATCCCGGCTGCGCCGAGGTGAGTTGAACATCATGGGGAAGGAAGAAGTTCAAGCCCTCCGCCAGATGGCCGTCACCGACCGGACACCGCCCCACGGCGCCTGAGGAACCACCTTGATAGAACATCCCCCAGCATTTAGAACAGAAGCACCAGCCTTCTTGGCCTGTCCGACTTGACAGCGGCCCTCTCAGGTCGAAGGTCATGACCCTCACCTCAGTCCACCACGCTCTGGGCGTTCCGCAACGATGTCGCGGCCTACATCTCGACTATCGGCGGATGAGGCACGCCATAAAGCTGACCCGTGCGGGACAACACATCACTACATCACTGCCAAGGTTTCCTTTGTCCACAGCCTAGTGGCCGCGTGTGCAGTCCGCACGCGCTCGAGGCGCCAGCTCCTACCGTGCCGGGCTCGTTCCGGCTGGGGGTGTCGCCCGGCATGGTCAAACACGAGGGCACCCGGAGCGTGCTGTGGGGCGCCAACGTGCTCGAGCAGCTCGCCGGTAACGGCCCCGTCGCCAACCTCGCCCGCTACATCAAGACCGGCGAGGTCACCGCCAAGGACACCGGAGAATAGGGGCACTACGGCAATGGTCACGGTCGGGGAAGAACTCGACAAGGCGGTGCAGGGCGTTCACACGCCCCGTTCCCAAGTCCGCCAGGGCGCAGATGCGTTACCTGGTCAAGCAGCACCAGCGCAGTACCCGGCGCGTGGCCGAGCTGCTCGGCATCAGCCAGCGCACCGTCGAGCGGTACGTGAAGGACCAGATCAAACACCCCCGGCCGCAGCTCGCCGAGCGGCTGGAGCGCGAGGTGCGTGCCCGCTGGCAGCCGCAGATCCGGGCCAGGACGAAGCAGACCGCGGCCACCACCGGCGGCATCATGATCGATGCCCGGGTCCGGTTCGGCTACACCGCCACCCCCGGCAGCACCGACGACGCACGGCTGCGCCACCTCACCCTCGCCCTGCCGCCCGACCACGCCGCCCGCCTCTTCCAGGCCCAGGAGGCCGGCCTCACCGAGGACCAGCTGCGCCAGATCGCCGCCGAAGCCCTGGGCGAGGTCTACTTCCGCGACAACGGCCGCCGCGCCCACGGCCTCGAAGTAGAACTCACCGACCTCCTCGACCTTCAGTTCGAGCTGTAGGCAAAACCGCCACACCGACACACCGGGCATCGACACACCGGGCGGTGAGCGGCAGGGGCTCGGTGGCGAGGTGCGTTGTGCCGTGCCTGCAGCAGGACTGCGGGCGGAGTGTCGTCGGGCCGAGCGCACGGGGGCAGGGTGGCGCAGGCGGTTGCGTCCCCGGTCTGCCGGATTGGCGCGAGATGACGGAATGCGATGGGTGTACTGGCCTTGACCTGCGAGGACGGCGGGAAGGCGGCTTCGGCGGGAAGCGTACGTCCCTGTGGCGGCAGGTGACGGAACGGTGCTGATCGGCCTGGAACTGCGGGGTTGCGGCGTGCCACGATCGAGGCCTCGCCACGGCGCAGCGTGCGGGCCGGGGGGATCCTCAGGCCGTGTTCGCGGTGAACCTGGTCCTGGAGCAATGGTTACGCCGCAGGTCGCGGGAGACGGGACGGAGCCGCGCCTGCATGCCCGGTTACACGGCCGGGAAGCAAATAGCCACAACGGCGGGCAGGTTGACTGCTCGCGGCCTACGATCGCGTCATGACGAGCGCTGCGGAGGCCCCCACCGCGCTGCGGTTTTTGTCGCTGGAGATCACCGGCCGCTGCCAGCTCACCTGTCCAACCCTCTGCTACGCCCGGTCCGGGCCGACGCGGAGCCACGGCGGCATGACCGAGGACGACTGGAACCGGACCATCGAGGAAGCCGCCGATCTGGGCGCCGAGGAGATCCAGCTGATCGGCGGCGAGCCGACCCTGCACCCGGCCTTCGCCCGGATGGTGCAGCGGGCGGTCGGCGCCGGTCTGCGCGTCCGGGTCTACAGCAACCTGCTGCGGGTTCGCGCCGAGCACTGGCGGCTGTTGGCGCACCCCGGTGCGCGGCTGGCGACGACGTACCACAGCACCGTCGCGGCCGAGCACGACGCGGTCACCGGCCGGGCCGGTTCGCACCGGGCGACGCGCGCCAACATCGCCGAGGCCGTCAGACGCGGCATCCGGCTGAAGGTCGCCGTCCTGGATGGAGGCGACCGTGGGGGCGTTGTCACGTTGGTGGGGTGTTGATCGGTTGAGGGCGTGTCAGGGCGTAGAGGGGGCGGGCGGGGCCTGGATTACGCTGCGGTGGGCGGGGCGGTGGCGCCAGTGATCTGGTCCCAGATGGCGAAGCGGATGGTCATCTCGACGCGGTAGTGGGCGGTGGTCATCAGATGGCGGCGGGGCCGGAAATGGGGTGAGATGCCGCTGGACGCGGACAGGAACCGCTGGGTTTTGCCGACGCTGCGGAAGCCCTTCATGGCACGCTCGCGCTGCCGGGTGGGCTGGTGGGAGTTCTCGGCCCGATTGTTCAGGCCCTTGTGCGAGCGGTGTTCCACGGAGGGCATGACCTCGCGGTGGGCCGCGTCGCAGGAACGGAGCTTGTCGGTGACCACCACCCGCGGCACCGAGCAGGCCTTCTTGAGCAACCTGCGGGCGCTGTCACGTTGGCTGAGCTGGTGGGATGATCTTCTGGTTGATCATGCGGGAGGGGTTGTCCGTGGACAGCGCGTCGCCGTCGTACAAGGGGCACCGGTACCCGGTCGAGGTCATCTCCCACTGCGTGTGGCTGTACTTCCGCTTCCCGCTGTCGTTTCGGGAGGTCGAGGAGCTGATGCTTGGACGCGGTGTGGTCGTCTCGTACGAGACGGTCCGGCGGTGGTGCGCCAAGTTCGGGCAGGCCTATGCGAACGGACTGCGCCGCCGCCGGCCGAGGCCCGGGGATAAATGGCATCTGGACGAGGTGTTCGTGAAGATCAACGGAGAGCGGAAGTACCTGTGGCGGGCTGTCGACCAGGACGGCACCGTGCTGGACATCCTCGTGCAGAACCGGCGGGACACGACCGCCGCCAGGCGCTTCTTCCGCAGGCTGCTGAAGAGGACCGGTGCGGTGCCGCGGGTGGTCGTCACCGACAAGCTGCATTCCTACGGTGCCGCCCACCGCGAGGTCATGCCCTCGGTCGAACACCGTTCCCACAAGAGCCTGAACAACCGGGCCGAGAACAGCCACCAGCCCACCCGGCAACGCGAACGCGCCATGAAAGGCTTCCGCAGCGCCGGCGGGGCGCAGCGGTTCCTGGCCGCGTTCAGCGGCATCTCACCCCACTTCAGACCCCGCCGCCACTTGATGACCGCACACAACTACCGCGCCGAGATGACCGTCCGCTTCGCCATCTGGGACCAGGTCACCGGCGTCGTCGGCCGGTCCGCCGAGGCCTGAGCTCGGAGCCGGAACCCGGCTCCACCACACACGACACGCCGTCAGGCACTCGCACACTCAACAACGTGACAGCGTCCGCGCGATGCCCGGTACGGAGCGGCACTGGTGTTCGGAGCGTGTGGCGAGGTGTCACGGCTGCGTACCGGCTGATCTGTTCAGGTTCCTGGTGGGGCTGGTTCGGGGCATTCTCGCTTCACGGTGACGGTGGAGGGGGATGCCGGTGCGCGGGGCGAGGTCGGTCGGGTGGGCGGGCGTACTGGTCCGGTTGGTGCTGGTTGCGGCGTTGGCCGCCTTCGTGGGGGCGGTGGTCTAGGCGGTTGCCCGTTTCGGGCTGGAGGCGGCGGATCAGACGGCCAGTGTCGTGGACGGCGCCGTCGCGCTGCTGAGTCTGCCGGTCTCCCTGTATGCCCTGCGCGCCCCCGGTGGCGCGGAAGCCGGTTCGGTGACTGGTGGGGTGGTGGCGCGGGAGTGGGTACCGGCCGCCGCGGTCAGTGCTTCGCTGCGGCCTCCGGTGCCGACGGCGCTTGTGCGGGGCCGGAACAGTGAGCTCGCCCTGCTGAACCGTCTGGCGCGGGGTGGTGGGGGGATGGCGGTGGTGTGCGGGGCTGGTGGTCTGGGCAGGACCACCCTCGCCGCCCAGGCTGCCCGTCAAGCGCAGCAGGCGGGGAGGGCGGTGTTCTGGGTCTGCTGGCAGGACGATGCCAGCCGCCTGGCCGAGGACCTGACCCGGATCGCACAGGCCCTGGGGCTTGCCGAGGAGCTGCTGGAGGCGGCGCGGCGGGGTCAGGCCGTGCTGGTCGATGTGGTGTGGGAGCACCTGGCGGCAGTGCCGGGCTGGATGGTCGTCGTGGACAATGTCGACACTCCCGCGCGGATCGGGCCGGGCCGGGAGCCGGTGGCCGTGTACCGGGGATGGCTGCGCCCCGACGGTGCCGGGCTGTTGATCGTCACCAGTCGGGATACCGCGGTCAGTACCTGGGGCCAGCGGGCACAGGTGGTGAATCTGGAGCCGCTCGAGGAGACGGCCGCAGTCGCTGTTCTGTGTGATGCGGCGCCGTCGGCCGGCAGTGAAGTCGGTGTTGCCTCCGGCGGTCACGATCATGCGGGCCACCTTGCGGGCCTTGTATTGACGCGGGGTGAGGCCGGCCCAGTCGTCCGCCGTGGCCGCCGTCTGCAAGAGGCGGGATTCATTGCGGCGTGTGGCCGGGTTGGTAACCGGTGTCCCTCTGAGGGGGATTTGAGGTTTCCCACCGCGAAGATCGGCCATTCCATTTCGCGGATTTGCCCGATTTGGGTAACCGGAAGGCTCCCTGATGAGAAAAAGGAGCCCGTTGTCCGAGTTACCCCACCGGAAGAATTCCGGCCACCCGTTAAAAGCGTCTGTCGGCCGGGCCCGGCGCTGGTTACTGTCCATCTCGCCTCCAGGACTCCTGGAGGCGCGGGCACTGCCCAGCGCACACGGTTTCCAGGCCATGAGGTGCGCCGGGCGTCGTGCCCGCACCGACCAGCGAAGGGACATGCTAGTGAAGTCCAGACTTGCCCGCATCAGCGCGGCCACCGCCCTGGTGGTGCTCACCCTCGGTGCCGGCGCGCCGCACGCCCTTGCCTCCGCGGCAGGTGAGGACCTGCCGAACGACGAGATTCTCACCGGTGTCGAGGTCGAGGGCCAGGAGCTCGACGAGGACCTGCCCGTCCCGGGCGAACCCGAGGACACGGTCACACCGGAGGCGGACCTGCCCGACAGGGAACCGGAGGGGATCGAGTGCAAGCCCGGCTGGTTTTTCAAGATCACCGAGAACAAGAAGAACACCATGTCCGTCAAGTACCACACCTTCGCCGAGAATAAGACGTCTCGGTCTCTTGATTTCAAGTTCACCTCCAAGAAGTCCGGGACGACCGAGGTCGGAGGGTCGGTGACTCTCAGCGGGGAAATGAAGGTCGTGGTTCTCGGCTCGATCAAGGCGGAGATCAACGTCAACGCCAAGAAGAGCTGGACCTCGGAAATCGGCGTCGAGGTCTACGGGGAGATCCCCGCGAAGAGCATCGTGTACGGCGACTACGGGATCATGAAGGAAAAGGTCTACGGGTACAAGTACTACCGGGGCAGCGCCTGCCAGAAGTCCAACAAGCAGTCCATGACCGTCTGGGCCCCCTACCGCGAAGGCTGGCGCGTCAGCTAGCCGCCGCGCCCGGCCCCGACACCGGGGCCGGGCGCCCCGCCCTCACTCTTGGGAGACCCCGTTGCGTCGCTCCATACCCGCCGTTGCCGTCGTGGCGACGTTGTTCCTCGTCGGAGGCTGCTCCGATGAGCCCGAGGCGAAGCGTCCGAGCCCTTCCGGCTCGACAGCCTCCTCCGGCCAGCCCACACGGACACCTGTCACACCGCCGCCCAGCCTGGATCTGCCCAAGGACGCGCAGTTCCTGGTGGCCGAGACCACCGGCAACAAGGACCAAGAACTTCCCGAATTCACCCCGCAGGAAGGCGCCTACACCCTCTACGCGGCTTGTGAGGGCAAGGGCAAGGTCTCGATCGTGGACCGGGACAGCACCAACCCCCATCCGGTCACGTGTGGCGGGGTTCCCACCGTGGGCGTCATCTACGAGGACAAAAAGCCCCAGCACCTCACCATCCAGGTGACCGGCGGAACTCCCACCTGGAAAATCGCGGTGATCTCCGGAAACCACCAGCCCTGACACAGCCTTCACCGGGGCTCACGCCTCCGTGTCCGGCCAAATGCCAGGCCTTGGGACCCCCGCCCCACGGCACCTGAGCTGTAACGTCCCCAGCCGATACGTTGTAAGGCGTTCCGGCGACCGAACAGGTCGCGCCCCGCACAGGAGGAGCTTGGGCAGGGCGCGGACGCGGGAGGTGAGTGTGCTTACCTCACCGCGGTGGATGTGGACGCGGGAGCAGGGCTCTCGCTCTCTGCCGTGGCCTTGTTGCCCCCTCCGAGCAACAGGACCAAGGCGGTGATGACCGCAGCGGCGGAGGCGATGGCGCCGACGATGTCACCGCGGCTGGCCGGTGCGGCGGACGCGCGGGTGTGCCGGTAGACGAGGCAGCCCACCATGATGCCCACGAGCAGGATGGCCGCGCCGAGGGGCTCGATGTACACGATCACTGAGCGCCCTCGCTTCGCGAGGTCTTCGTGGCCCTCTTCATGGTGGGAGACACGGTGGCCGAAGTGGTGACCTGCTTGTGGGACTTGCGCGGCCGAAGGATGGCGGTGCGCGCGTACTGGTAGGCCATGGTCACGCCGAGGGGGGACAGCGGGGCCTTCTTGTACTCCTCCCGGCGCTCTACGAGGCCGAGTTCCAGGAGCTTCTTCAGGCCGCGCTCGTGCGTGTCGGCCGACCAGCCGTACCACGCGGGCACCTTCTTCGCGGGGAAGGTCGACCAGCTCTTCTCACGGGCCACGACCAGGAGGAGCGCCAGGGCCGACAGGTCTAGTACTCCAGTTGCAGTTCGCTATCTCTGCTGGTCAGAGGCACCTTCTTGAGTCTATTCGGCTGCCGTGGCATCAGGCGTCGGAAGTTCGTAACCTCCACCGCGGCAATCCGTTGTGATTGTCATGCAGGATGTGCGGCCCGACGTCTGGTCGGCGGAACTGGAAGAGGCACTTGTACGGATCGGTCACCGGTTCGGGCGGGCGGACCTGCGGCGACAGATGCGGGCCTACGTCCATGGCCTGCTCGGTCCGGTGGGCCGCAAGAACAGCTGGCAGCTGGCCGAGTACGCAGGCCACCGCACGCCTGCGGGCCTGCAGAACCTGCTGAACCGTGCGCGCTGGAGTGCCGACGAGGTGCGTGACGACCTGCAGGAGTACATCGCCGAGAAGCTCGGAGACCCAGACGGTGTGCTGGTCCTCGACGACACCGGCTTCCTGAAGAAAGGCACGGTCTCGGCCGGGGTCCAGCGGCAGTACTCCGGCACCGCCGGCCGCACCGAAAACTGCCAGATCGGGGTCTTCGCCGCCTACGCCACCCGGCAAGGACGGGCACTGGTGGACCGGGAGTTGTATCTGCCGAAGTCCTGGACGTCCCACCGGGACCGCTGCGAGGCGGCGAAGATACCCGACGACCGCGACTTCGCGACCAAGGGCGACCTGGCCAAAGCCATGATCCAGCGGGCCCTGGCCTCGCCCTTGCCCATCGCCCGGGTGACCGCGGACTCGGCCTGTGGCCAGGAATGGCGGCTGCGGCGGATGCTCGAGGAAGCCGGCGTCGGCTACGTCCTGGCCGTCCCCAAGTCCCAGCCCGTCCCCGCGCCGGGCCGGATCGACCTCCTCATCACCCAGGCGCCGGACGAGGCCTGGGAACGCCACTCCTGCGGTGCCGGAGCGAAGGGGCCGCGCGTCTACGACTGGGCCGCGGCGAAACTGCCGGCCATCCCTGACTTCGACGGCGACCACCCTACGCACGAACGGTGGGTGCTGGCCCGCCGCAGCCTCGCCCGCCCGAAAGAGATCGCCTACTACCTCGCCTACGCGCCCGTCGAAACTGAGGTTCCCGAGCTGGCCCGGATCGCCGGCAGCCGGTGGGCGATCGAGGAGTGCTTCCAGGCCGCGAAGAACGAATGCGGCCTGGACCAGTACGAGGTCCGACGCTATCCGGGGTGGTACCGGCACATCACCCTCGCCATGCTGGCCCACGCGGTCCTCTCGGCCACGTCCGCCACCGCGACAGCAGCAAGGGGGGCTGCAGAAACGGTTCCAGTGAACTTGCGCCCCTCACCGTGGCAGAAGTCCGGCGGCTCCTGGCAGTTCACCGTCCCCCACCGACACACCGGCGGAAAGGCCGATCACGCGTTGAGCTGGTCCTGGTGGCGACGCCGCCACCAGGCAACCGCACAACGCTGCCACTACCGTCGCCGCCGCGGTGGAGGTTACGAACTTCCGACGCCTGACGCCACGGCAGCCGAATAGACTCAAGAAGGTGCCTCTGACCAGCAGAGATAGCGAACTGCAACTGGAGCACTAATCGTGAGACCATCCGCAAGATGCTGCGGGGCAAAACCGTCCCATTGAGCTGGGCAGTGGTCGATGCAGTCCTGACGGTGCTGTGCGCGCGAGCCGGTCGCGCCCCCGACGCGAGGCGATGGACGGACGGTTTCACTGGTGAGCCGACCTCACACCGGGAAAGCCTGCGGAACCTGTGGAACGAGGCGCTAGACACTCCGCCCCCTCCTACTGCCTGGTCTTCCGGCTGGAGAGGTCAGGACGACCCCTGGGCAACGCCAACCAAGTTTTCCGTTGACGAACCGCCGTTCTGACGTCAGCCTAACGATGAAGCCGGACCGCATCAGGTGGTCCGGCTTCGGTGTTTCCGCCCGGCAACGCGCTCCAGAACGTCGCAGATACCGGACTTAAGCGTCACTGGTGGAACGTAGGGTCTGACCATGGCGATACGACATGCGGCCTGGGCGCCCGAAGACGCAGAGCAGGACTTCGACGAAGCTGCGGCCCTGGCAGCTCGCTGGATATGGAAGCGGTGCAGTGAAGAACGGACAACGGCAGCACTGGTGCTGAATGCCCTCGGTGCGGCGGACAGTGTCCCAGCGCTTCGCGGGTTCGAGGTGACCAGTCCGCAGACGCGCACCCGGCCGGCGAGCGGCCGTCCGGTACTCGCCTACGTTCCGACTGCTGAGAGCCTTGTCTATGCTGAAGAGCTGGCCAGGAACTCATCGCTGGCCGTTGTCGAGGGGTTCTCCTTCGCCGTGGCGGGGTAGGCGCGTGAACACGGTGCCGTGAACCTCTTGCGGCCCGAGGATCCGGCTGAGGTCTCGGAAGAGCGCTGGGTAAAGGCTCTTGATCGGCTGTCGTTCCACAAGAACAACGGATTCGGCGACATGTTGGGCAAGAAAGCGGCTCGCGATATCGTGGCGGAACTTAGGAGTGCCGGCTTGTTGGACCGTGACGAGGTCGTGAGCGCCATGGCGGCACGTGGTGCCTCTGCGCGGGCTCTCAAGGTGCTCGGGCAGCTCATCGACCGGGCTTGATTGTTCTCACCGATAACCACCGCTGTACCAATGTTCCCCGAGGCCGTTCAAGTACGTGCCGGAACTGGCTGCTGGTCGGGGCTCCCTGGCGACCGGTGACGCGCCCGCCGCTCTGCCTGCTCCACGCTGACTGTTAGAGGTCGTTTTCGTCCTTAATGTGAGCTTCATCCTGCATTCTTCGGCGCGGGCTCGTCGTTGAGCCGGGTCTCGTGGAGTGAGTGCGGCTGATGTGCTGCATGGGGTGACGCCTGAGGCGCAGTACAGCTTGCGCCTGTCTCATCCCAAAACGCCCGTCGCACGGTCCGTGCTCCCGCCGCTCGCGGTGCACGCCTGGGCGCACGCCCCCGAACGGCAGTACGCCCAGGTCATGGCCGAACGTCGCCCCTATCCGAGTGATCTGTCCAATGCCCGCTGGGAATTGATCGAGCCGATGCTGACCGCCTGGCGGACCGAACGGCGCCGGCACGCACTAAACATCGGTCGCCCGCCGGAGCACGAGCTGCGCGAAATCATGAACGCCATCCTGTACGTGGACCGCACCGGAGTGCAGTGGCGCTACCTGCCGCACGACTTCCCGCCCTGGGAGACCGTCTACGGCTACTTCGCCAAGTGGCAGAAGGACGGCGTGTTCGCCCAGCTCACCGGCGTACTGCGCAGGCGGCTCAGGCAGCAGGAGGGCAAGGACGCGGAGCCGTCCGCGTGCGTGATCGACGCGCAGAGCGTGAAAACCTGTGGCGGGCCGTGGACCAGGACGGCAATGTGCTGGACATCCTCGTGCAGAACCGGCGGGACAAGGCCGCGGCCAGGCGTTTCTTCCGCCGCCTGCTGAAGACGACCCGCACGGTGCCCCGGGTGGTCGTCACCGACAAGCTCCGCTCCTACGGCGCGGCCCACCGCGAGGTCATGCCCTCCGTCGAGCACCGCTCGCACAAGGGCCTGAACAACCGGGCCGAGAACAGCCACCAGCCCACCCGTCAGCGGGAACGTGCGGTGAAGGGCTTCCGCAGCGTCGGCGCGGCCCAGCGGTTCCTGGCCGCGTTCAGCGGCATCCCACCCCACTTCCGGCTCCGCCGCCACCTGATGACCGGCACCCAACACCGCGCCGAAATGACCGTCCGCTTCGCTATCTGGGAGCAGATCACCGGCGTCACCGGCCGACCTGCCGCGGCCTGAGCCCAGGGCCGGCACCCGGCCCCACCACACCTCGACACACCGTCAAACACCCGCACACCCAACAACGTGACAACGCCCTCACGGGCCGTCGAGAAGGGCGCCAGTCTCGCCGACCTAGGGCGCGCCTGGCGCGTCTCGCGGCAAGGTGCCCGGCACCGCTGGAACGTCCTCAAGCACCGGATCTATCCGGACATCCCCCGGCAGCGTCCCGACACGCACTACCTCAACGGTTCGGGCTGACCCGCGAAGGCCGAGGCGGCGCTGGCACGACTGGGCTGTCTCTCCGCGTCGGTGTCAGTGCCGCGTGCCACACTGCCGGCCATGTTGCTCGCTGATCTCACTCTCGACCTGTGGCGGACCTTCGATGAGGTCACCGCCCGGCGGGTCGCCCAGGATGCCGCTGACCACGTGGGCGGCCGGGTGTCACTCGTCGAGGCCACCGAACACCTCGGTGCCCCGCTGTACCGCGTCCGGGTCGAGCGGGACGGGCAGGAGTTCGCGCTGATACCCGGAGGCCGAGTGTCCTTGGGCTTCGACCTCAACACCTGGCAGCCGACCGCGCAGCAGGCCGCCGACTACGCCGAAAGCCGGGAGCAGGGCTACGGCTACGGGCCCGATCTGCGGATCCACCTCGAGCGGATCCTCAGCGCCCCCCGCAGGGTCCACCTGGACACCGTCCTCATGGCCGTGGACGACGAGACCCTGACCGAACCCCCGGCCGACATGGCAGCCGCCCTCTCCGCCCGTGGTCTGCGGATGCCGAGCCCCGACGAGTGGGAACACGCCTGCGGCGCCGGGTCCAACACCCTGTTCCGGTGGGGCGACGACTGTCCCCTCGACCGCATCCCCTACGGTGACGACACCGGCCCGCACAACGAACTGAACGCCTTCGGCCTGCACATCGCCTACGACACCTACCGCGCCGAGCTGACCAGCGATGTGACCGCGGTCCACGGCGGCGACGGAGGCGAGTCGGTGTGCGGCGGCTACGGCCACCTGCTGGCCTGGCTCCCTCTGGCAACCGCCAACCGCAACCCAGAGACGGCCGAGTTCGCATACGGACCGGACGGAGAGGGTCTGTACGACAACTTCTCCACCCGACCGGTGCTCACGCTCTGAGCGACCGCGCGCGACGGCCCGGGTCGACGACCGCGCCGCGGCTGGTGGGACAGACTCGCTCCCCCCGCCCCGTGGTGAGGGCGATCAGCGGCTGGCTCGCCGACAATATGGAAACGCCTCCCGGTCGAGTTCCTTCTGCCCGCTGTGCCGCCTCTTCCCGGCGGACCGCTCTGTGGGACGCCTCTGTCTCCTCTCGAGGCGTGTGCCGGATCCGTCTAGCTTGACTCTGAAGCTTCTATAGATCGTCAAACTGTAGGAGACGGCCCGGGTGTGCCGCTGAATGCGCTGGTCAGGTGGTGGTAGACCTCGCGCGCGACGAAGCGCTTGAGGCACCTGAAGATGTCCTTCGTCTTGAGTCCTTCGAGGGTGCGCCGGGTGACGTAGTCACGGGTGCGAGGGTCGTGGCGCATGCGGACCAGGACGATTGTGTGCAACGCGCGGTTGGCCTGGCGGTCTCCGCCACGGTTGAGCCGGTGGCGGTCGGTACGCCCGGAAGAGGCTGGCACTGGCGCGGCGGCGCACAGGTGGGCGAAGGAGGCCTCGGATGCGAGCCTGTCGGGGTTGTCCCCGGCGGTGACCAGCAGCTGCCCGGCGGTCTCGGGCCCGACGCCCGTCAGCGCGAGCAGGCCCGGTGCGGTGCGGGCGATCAGGACGCGCAGGTCGCGGTCCGCGTCCGCTATCTCCTCGCTCAAGTGCCGGTAGCGCCTGGCCAGGCGCTTGAGGGCCAGTCTGACGGCCGTGGCCGGGGCAGCCAGATCGGTGCCCGGACGGCTGGCGGCCAGCCGTCGGACCAGCTCGGTGGTGGTCAGCGAGCGCAGTGCTTCGCGGACCTCAGCAGGCGCGGTGATGATCAGCGATTTGATCTGGTTGATGGTCTGAGTACGGGGGGATCTCCCGTTGGTGGTCGGGGCGGTGCGGCGGGTGGTCGGGCAGGCGGTCGCGCCGGCGCAGTTCGGCGTCGATCTTGTCGGTGACGGCGTTGGCGCGGGCCAGCGCGGCGCGCGCGAACTGCCGGCGCCGGGCGCCGGTGGCGCGCTTGTGCTCGAGCAGGCGGCGCACGGCCGTCGATGAAGCGGGCCCTCCGGCGGCGTGGTGGGCGGCGTGGTCGAGGGCGCGTTCGCGTTGGAGGTCCTCGCGGGCGGCGTCCCGCCAGGCGAGGGCGCGGCGCAGCTGGGATTCGCGGGCCAGGGCGGCGAGCAGGTGCCGGACGGTGTCCGGCAGCGGCGCTCCGATGGTGTGGGTGTGGCGGAGCCGGGTGCGGGCCGAGGCGAGCTGGGCGGCGAGGTCGGTGCGGGAGAGGTCGCCGAGGGGGCGCTGGTCCCGGGCGGGGTGGGTGCGGCCGTCGCGGGTGGTGACGGGGGCGGGCAGGTGGGTGAGGGCGGCGTCGGCGGCCTTGAGGGCTTCGCGGGCGGTGGCGCGGTGGGCGGCGGCGATCCGTTGCAGGGTGTGCAGCTGGGTGCGGGACAGGGCGGCCAGCGGGCGCCGGACGTGTTCCTGCCGGGCGGCGGTGGCGTCGCCGAGGTGGCGGCGCAGCCGCCAGGTCAGCACCGCGGCGGGATCGTCGGCGTCGCCGAGGCCGCGCTCGGGCACGGTACGGGCCAGCAGGCGGGGCAGGTCGAATCCGGCGCGTTCGGCGTCGGCCGGGGCGCGGGTGAGGGCGGGGCAGGCGTCGGCGGCCAGGAGCCACGCCGCGCGTTCGGCGCCGAGGGTGTGCTCGAGCAGGCCGGTCAGCCGGGCGGTGGTGGCGCGCTCGGCGGCGTCCGCGTACTGGGCGGACAGCCGGCCCGGCGCGCTGCTCTCGCGCTGCAGGGCGGTGAGGGTCTCGGTCGCCGACAGCTGGGCGCGGCGCCTGGCGGCGATGGAGGTGAGGACGTCGTCGAGGCGGTCGGAGGGGTCGAGGGCGACGTAGAGGCGGTTGGTGCGGGCGCCGCGGGTGAGCTGGACGTAGACGCCTTCGCGGGTGGAGCGGGCGGAGGCCAGGGCGTGGGAGGTGTCGACGGTCATGCCCTGGGCGCGGTGGATGGTGGAGGCGTAGCCGAGTTCGCAGTGGGCGGCCACGTAGGCGGCGGGCAGGCGGATGCGGCCGCGGTGGCGGGTGTGGCGGGCCCCGATGCCGCCGTCGGGCAGGACCTTGGTGAGGGCCCAGGTGTCGCCGTTCTTCACGAAGTCTCGGCCGCCGCGCACGGTCAGGCGGCGTGTCGGTACTCGTGGAGGATGCCGCCAAGTCGTTGGCGTCGTCGTATGTCGGGGCGGGTGATCTGCTCCGGATCGCTGATCGGCATCGGCAGGGGGCGTAACGGGCGGGCGTCGGCGATGCCCTGATGGGTCCAGTGGAAGTGGTGGAAGTCTTCGAACGCGCGTAGCGCGTGGAGCAGGTGTCGCTGGTTGCAGATCAGGGTGCGGTCCAGCGGCTCGCGCCGGCAAATCGGCATCCACCGTTCCAGGATCGAGTGCATGCGCGGCATCCGTACTCCGCCGAGTACTGCCTCGGTCCCTGCGTCATTGAGGACGGTGTCGAACAGGGTGGGAAACGTCCCGTCCCGGTCCCGGATCAGGAACCCGGCCCGGCAGCCGGCGTCCTCAAGGTCCATGACCAGGCCCTTCGCGACTTGCGTCACCCAGGACGTGGTGGGGTGCGCGGCGCCGAGGACCCGGATCCGGCGGCCGGCGTGCTCGATCACCGCACCTGCCCGAAGCCGCACCCCGGACAAGGTGATCGTTTCCAGGAAGCCGCATGCCGGCAGGACATCGGCCCGGGAGCGCGGGAAGTCCGCCCACCTGCTCGCGGCGCGCCCGGGTGCCGGGCCGGGGTCATGCCCCTTGTTGTGGTGCAGGTGATCAGTCGTCTGACGTGGCGGGCAGGGCGATCGTGTCGTCGGTGTAGAGGGCGTCCATGCTCTCGTCGGAGAGGTAGCGGTGGGGGAAAGCGATCCGTTCGTCGTGGAGTTCGGCGAGGACCGCGGTGGCCGGCCGGAGGACGGCGGGCGGGTTCGGGAAGACCCGGACGACGTCGGTGCGGCGTTTGATCTCCTGGTTCAGCCGCTCGCGCGAGTTCGTGGACCGGATCTTTTTCCAGTGCTGGTGGGGGAAGTCCGCGAACGCGGTCAGGTCCTCCTTGGCCTCGAGCAGCATCTCCCTGACCTTGGGGAACTGCCGGCCGAGCACGTCGGCGACGGTGTCGAGCTGGATGCGGACCGCGTCCGCGGTGGGCTGGGCGAAGACCGTGCGGATCGTCGCGGCGACCATCTCCGCCGAGCCTTTCGGAATCACGGCGAAGACGTTGCGCACGAAGTGGACCCGACATCTTCGCCAGGCGGCGCCGGGCAGGACCTAGCGGATCGCTTTGACCAGGCCGCTGTGGCTGTCGGAGATGACCAGGCGGACGCCACTCAGCCCGCGTTCGCGCAGGTGACGCAGGAACTGGGCTCAGAACGCCCCGGTCTCGCTGTCGCCGACCATGACACCGACAACCTCGCGGCCGCCGTCCTGGGTGACGCCGGTGGCTGTCACAATCGCTTGGGAGACGATGCGGTGGTCGACACGGGCCTTGACGCAGGTGGCGTCGAGGAACAGGTGGGGAAACCGGATGTGGTCCAGCGGACGCGTCCGGAAGGCGTCCGGCTGTTCGTCCAGATCCGCGCAGATCCGGCAGACCTCGCTCTTGGAGATCCCGGTGTCCGAGCCCAGGGCCTTGACCAGGTCATCGACCGACCGAGTAGACGCCGTGGACGCGGGCCTCCGTGACGACCGCGTAGAGAGCCTGGTCGATGCGGCGACGGCGCTCCAGCAGGCTGAGGAAGAAACTACCGGCCCGCAGTTTCGGGATGGAGAGCTCGAGGTCGCCGGCCTGCGTGGTCACGGTCTTCTCCCGGTGGCCGTTGCGCCAGGTGGTGCGGGTGTCGGCGTGCTCGCCCCACTCGGCACCGATTGTCGCGGTGGCCTCGGCCTCGATCAGTTCCTGCAGCAGTCGCTCGGTGACCTCGCGGACGAGTTCAAGACCATCTGCCGAACGTAGTGACTCAAGCAGGCGAAGTAGGCCATGCCGGGACAAGGCCACCGTGCACCCGCTGGGGTCGAACTCCCCGTTCACTCCGGACAGTTGCACGGTGGCCTGCCAGTTGAGCAGGGAGTACTCACCGGCAGACGGTGCACTCCAGGGAGCAGAACCCGCGCACTCAACCGCGGAGATCGCCTACACCACACAGCGGGACGTCATCTCCTTCCCCATGCGTTGGAAGAACCGGGCGTACTCGTCGAACTTCGCGGCGATGAGGACGGCTTCCTCGGTGCAGTTGTCGACCTCGATGAACAGCAGCGGCACCCCGGACTCCGGGGCGGTGAGGCGACGTCGGCGCGGGCGCTGCCGATCGCAGGGTTCTTCCAGGTGCCCTTCACCGGGGCGCGACCTCGGTGGCGTAGGAGGCGAGGGTGCCGATCCCATCTGGGGCGTCGACGGCGGCCTGCGCGGCGACGACTGCTTCGGCCGGCTCCCCCGCGACCAGGTCCAGGTTGGGCTTCGGGCGGATCAGCGCGATGACCATCTCGTTCACCGTCACCGGGTGGGAGGCTCCGGAGCTTCCCACCCCCTTGGGCATGCTGCCCATCTCCTCCGGCTCGCGGTCCATCTCGAGTCCGGTGGCCGCCAGCCCGGCAATCGTGAGGACGCGGACCTTTTCGGCGGTCTCCGCGCGGAGTCGTGCTTCGACGCTGTGGCGGAGGGGGGAGCTCCCCACTGCCGGGAGGCGTGGGGAGCTCCGAGGGTGCGTGTACCTGCTGCAGAGCAGGCTGCCGCGTTAGTCGATCTTCATGTAGAAGCGGTCGTTGGTCTCGGAGGGGCGGTCCAGGCCCTTGTCCCAGGCCAGCATCCGGTCATCGACGTAGTAATCGCGCAGCATTCCGCCCGCGACGCGGTTGTCCTTCGCCGGCACCGACTTCACTGAGAAGTCCCAGCTGGCGTTGCCCGCTCCTTCCAGGGTGGAGGCGAAGGGGTACTCGTCGCACTGCTCACCGGGGTTGGTTCCGTTGGGCAGGCCCGTGTCCCGGTACAGGTCGCGCTCCGGGCCGGTCTTGAAGCAAGCGCCGTCCTTGTGGTCCTTGTTGGCCTTGGTCTCGTCCGGGTGCAACTTCTTGGTGATGCGGTGCAGTCCGGGAGCGTCCGGGTTGGCCGGGTCGTACTTGCCGGGGATCTTCTTGTCCCTCGGCCACGGCTGCCCGGGAGGGGCCAGCAGCGGGTAGGTCGAGCGCGGCTGGTTGAAGGCGATGTACAGGTGCTCGGCCACGGCGTGATGGGTGGTGCCTCGGGTGTAGGTCAGGTGCGGGGTGACCTCGCTGAAGATGCACGCCTTGGGGTACTTGGCCTTGCCCTTGTTGAAGTAGGTTGCCGAGTCGCAGCGCACCAGCCGCGGCGGGGTTTCCGCCTTGTTCAGCGTGGTGTATTCCTCGTTGTCGGTGAATGCCTCGACGTACCACTGGTTGTAGGAGATCTTGTCGCGGCCTTCGGTGTTCTGCTCGCGGTTGTAGATGTCCCAGTTGGCCCAGATCGGGTTGTTGTCCCACGTCGCCCAGGGCATCGTGTACGAGCCGGGGCCTGCCCCGCAGACGTCCGAGTCCTGTGAGCACTGGCCCATCAGGCTCAGCGGCACGCCGGGAGCGACGAAGATGTTGTCGATGGGGCCCCAGTCGTAGTCCACCGAGTCCTTCTCGATCTGCGAGAAGATCCTCACTCGGCGGTCCTTGGCGTCGCCCTGGCCGAAGACCCTCCACACCGCGCTGGTGGTGCCTTCCTTCTCGACAGGGACGCCCTTGCTGTCGATCTCCCAGTACTCGACCTGCAGGTTCCACCGGGCGCAGTAGGTGAAGCGGTTGTAGATCCGGCCGATGCCCTTGTCAGCGGCGTCGCCGTCGAAGCACGCGTTCAGGCGGTCCTCATGAGGCATCTCCCCGATCGGTACCCACCCGCGGTCGTACTCGGGAGTTGGGATCGGGTCAGCGGCTGCCCGAGGGCTCTGGGCTGCCTGCCGAGCGTTGTCGGCAACCACCTGCTTGGATGTGCGGTCCGCTTCCAGGACCGTCAGCGGCTCGGCCGCCTTCTTGACGGGCTTGGCCGGTGCTGCTCTGTCGGGCTGGGTTGTGGGCGCGGGAACCGGGAGGCTCTTGTGGCCCTGTTCGCGGGCTTTACGGCCCTGCGCGCGCAGATCGGCCAGCTCCTGCTGGGAGATGCCGACCTTCATTCTGATCGTCAGGTCAGGGCCGGCGGCCGGTTCCTCGGCTCCAGCAGGCGCCGGCACGGCAGCGGGCTGGGCGGTGGCCAGCTGGGCCGGAAGCACGAACGCCCCCGCCACCACAGCCGCGATCAGTGTGTTCAATCGCCACGTTCTGCTCAGCGACATGCGTTGAGAATCCCCCTTGATTCAGCCGGGCTCCGGCCGACAGCGGTTTCCCGGTCAGCCCGCTCCCCCGGCGTGGCAAACGCGGGCACCAGGTTTCAGGGATCTCATCGGTAGCACAAGGACATTTCAGGCCGAACTTCACCAGTAGCAGCGGCCGATGAGGCCTCCTGCGGCCAGCGTCACCCGCCTGCCGCGCTCAGACCGCCGAGCCAGGGACCGTCGAAGTCTTCTTCTTGCAGCTCCACGCCCGTCACCGCGTGCAGCGCCAGCACGACGCGGTCGGCAGCGCCCGCCGCGGCCACCTGGCCGGTCGGCTCGTCATCGCGAGAGAAGCCCAAGGACAGCAAACCGCCGACCGTCTCTTCTGTGTCGCCGACCTCGTAGGGCAGTCGCCCGGTGATGGCATCAAGCTCACACACCACCTGGCCGTCGGCCGCCACGTGAACCATCAACTGGTTGGGGTCCTCGAACGCGGAAACAGCCACCCGCCCGCCCGCGGACAATGCCGCGAGCACCGCACGGTCCATCCCCGCCCAGCCCTGGGTGCCCTCCAATTCCACAACCAGCGACCAGCCGTCCCGAAGCTCGCGTCCGAGCAGCAGCACGTCCGGCTGCGTACCGTCGGCTTCCAGCCGCTCGGTCGCCAACTGCAGCCCATCAGCGACGTCTGCCACATCGCGCACGCCCATCCGCTCAAGAGCCAGAGCAGGCGCAAGGTGAGCGAGCGTCACACACCAGCCCTCACCGAACAGTTCCGACAGATCCACCATCCGACGTCTCCTTCCTCCGACTGACGCCCCCTAGCCTCTCGATCTCTGCTCGCGCCAGCAAGCAAGCCCCGCCCGGGTCCACTCCAGCCGCAACAGGCAGACCACATAGCGCGGGCGGTCGCTACGACGGTACGAGCGACCGGTATCGGCTCCTGAGCGCTGCTGCGGGGCCAGGTGCAGCTCGGTGCGGATGCCGAGCGGGAAACACTTCGGCCGTCAGCGTCGCACCACGGCGGGGCGGCGCGGGTCTCCATGGGCAGGCTCGACGAGGCCGACGGGCAGTCAGCCCACTGCTGGCGCATCAGCTCTCCAGCGGGCAGGGAGACACCTACGAACAGCATGTCTCGATGCCCAAAATTGACAGACAGTCGAGGCCGCGCCACGGCTTGCTCAGCACGTGGTCCACGATGACGTCGTTTCCCTCCTCGGCCCTGGCCGCGATGGAAGGGTGAAAGCCCATACGGATTTGCCGCAGCGCGTGCCGAGCCTTCACGCCGGCAGCACGCTTGGTACTCCAGCGGTGGTTCGTGTCCTGAACTGGTGGTTGTCGTTGTCCTGGCATTGAGGGGATGACTGAAGCCGGTTGCTAGGCTGCGGAGTTGGAGTCGGTGTTCAAGCGGGTGGCGGGCCGGTTAGGTCGGATGGATCTGCGGTGGCGGATGCGGGGCTACGTGCGCGGTCTTCCGGGCCAAGCAGCAAGGAAGAATGGCTGGCAGCTTGCGGAATGAGCAGGTCATCGCACTCTGGACGGCTTCCGACGGCTGCTGAACAGCAGCGTCTGGGACGCGGACGCCTTGCGTGATGATGTCCGTGCTTACATCGGTGAGCGTCTCGGCCCGGACGGAGTTCTGATCATCGACGGCACCGGGTTCCTCAAGAAGGGCACTACGTCGGTCAGGGTGGGCCGGCAGTGCACCGGCACCT
Source organism: Streptomyces sp. Tu 3180 (assembly GCF_009852415.1). NCBI lineage: Bacteria > Bacillati > Actinomycetota > Actinomycetes > Kitasatosporales > Streptomycetaceae > Streptomyces > Streptomyces sp. Tu 3180. The sequence goes on from NZ_WOXS01000001.1 coordinate 43,426, forward strand.
CGGGAAAGATCGATAACTGTTAGATCGGGGTGTTCGCCACCTAAGAGCGGCGAGCCGAAGTCGATCCCGGCTCATCTGATGGGCGAGGCGAGGGAGCGCGTAGAGCGGCTCGGCCGGAAGGCTATGTGGATCAGGCGCGAGGCGTACCGTCGCGGCTTGCGCTGACGTTGGCCATCGACTGCCGTGCCGATCTGCTCTGCCAGTGCCTTGTTCCGGCCGGCGGGTCTGTTGTGTGTCAGCTGTCGCAGCCGGTGCCGTCGCCGTCTCGGTCTAGGTGGGAGCCGTAGCCGGGTTCGCCGCGGTGGACGGGTGCGGCGCCGGCGGCACGGGCGGCGTCGCAGTTCTGGTAGTAGACGCTGCCGCCGCCGCTGCTGTCGTCATCGCCGCTGCTGTATCCGCCGCCGGATCCGCTGGCGGGTTCTTCGGTGACGGTCTTCGTCACCTCCACCTCTACTTCGACGGTCTTGGTGACGGTGGGGGCAGGCTTCGGCTTGGCGGTAGGGCTCGCCGTGACGGTTTCGGTGACCGTCGCGGACGGGGCCGCCTTGGCCGCAGCGGGCTTGGCGTCGTCCTTCGGCTGGCTGTCGCTGGCGCCGGCTCCGATACCGATGAAGAACGCGAGGCCGAGCGCAGGCAGCACGTACCGCTTACGGGCCCACTTGGGGGCGGGGCGGCCGGTGGCGGGAGGTGCGGGCGTGTATGGGCTGGTCATTGATTTCCCGTCAGGTGGGTGTGGACGGGCTGACGGTAGCGCCTGAGTGAAGAGAATGTGAAACCGTGACATCGAGTTCGATCATGGGATAGTCACAGTGATTCCGTCCCTCCGGTGACATGTCTGCAGTTCAGGCCAATAGAAAGGACCAGGGCCGGTATCACCGGGACATGCCAAAAATCTTGCTGCGCGGTTTGCTCACCGCCGCCTTCCTCGCCCCGCCTCTGACGACGCCGGCTTCCGCCACCTCGATGTCGCTGCCGCTCGCCGACGCGGTCGCTGTCCTGCCGACCGCGGACGAGTCCCGCGACGGCTACACCCGTGACGCTTTCCGGCACTGGGTGGACTCTGACCGGGACGGCTGCAACACCCGCATGGAGGTGCTGCTGGGCGTTGTCAACTTAGCGGGTAGGGCGATCGACTGGGACAATCCTTGAGTCCTTGACTGTCGGGAAGGCACGTCGTGGCGCCGTCGTACAAGGGATACCGGTTCCCGGCGGGAACCATCGCCCACTGCGTTTCGCTCTATCACCGCTTCACGCTGAGCTTGCGCGAGGTCGAAAAGCTGATGCTCGGCAGGGGCGTGGCCGTCTCGTACGAGACCATCCGGCAGTGGTGCGCAAAGTCCGGTCCGACCTATGCCCACGAGCTGCGACGCCGTCGGCCACGAGCTGGGGACAAGTGGCACCTGGACGAGGTCTTCGTCCAGGTCAACGGTGAGCGCCGGTGCCTGTGGCAAGCGATCGACCAGGACGGCAACGTCGTGGACATCCTCGTCCAGAGCGCCCAGGATGCGCGGACCGCCAAGCGGTTCCTGATCAAGCTGATGAAGAAGCAGTGCCGGGTCCCGCGGGTGCTGGTCACCGACAAGCTTCACAGCTACGGCGGCGCCCACCGCGAGGTCATGCCCTCGGTCGAGCACCGCTCCCCCAAGGGCCTGACAAGGTCCTGAACAACCGGTCCGAAAACAGCCACCAGCCGACAAGGCAGCGCGAACGCGAGATGACGACGTCCAGCAGCTGCCGAAGTCCCGAGCGATCCCTGCTGTCGACCATCAGCCGATGATCCCAGAGCTCCGCCGGGCAGTCAGCAAATTTTGTAGCGTCCAAGACAGCTGTCGAGGCAGTCAGGTCGCAGTGCTGTGCGGAGGGCCGAGCGGCGATGGTCATGGTGCGATGGGCGCCTCATATGTGGGGGCGCCAGGACCTGCCCCGGCAGCGGCCGGGGCAGGCGGTCGCTCACTGGGCGCCGGGCCTGTGCTCGGTGATGCAATGGGCTGTCAGGAGCCCTGATGCCGCGGTGAGGACGGCGGCGGCGATGACGGTGGCGTTCAGGCCGAGGGCGTCGGCGAGGATGCCGGCGACAAGGGCCCCAGCGGCGTAGCCGATGTCCCGCGAGAAGCCGTACTTGTGCGCAGTGTTGATCCGCCAGGTGGGGTCCTGGTGACGGGGCCATTCGGACAGTCGCGGCCGACCTGCCGCGATGCCGCTGCGGGTGTCACGACCCAGAACCAGGTGGCTGTAAGTGAAGGCTCGCGCGGCGTGGGCTGTGATGACCGAGAGCGGACGTCCACGGATGCCGCAGCGGGGCGAGCCGGGCGATGACGCCACCGTCGACGTTCCAGGGCGCGCCGGTCACCCAGTCCGTCTTGCCCGATATGAGGATGGCAGGGCAGTCACTCGAAGCAGGACCAGTTCGCGGTATTCCGGGGCTATTTCGAATTCGGTACAGACCCGGCTCAGCAGTCCGTTCCGCTCTGTTGCGAGCGGGAGGTTTCGTAGCAGCACCCGGCTGATACCGATCAGCCTCACTGGCGGCCGTCGACGAGCAGGTTCGTGGCAGCCGATGCTGCGGCTTCCGCCAGGGCCGCTGCGCCGACCAGGCCGGAATCGGGACCCAATGCGGCCGGAACGGCACGCAGATGATGCAGAAAGGGCATCGCCGCGTAGCGTCGCAGATGGTGGTTGAGCGGAGAGAAGAACACGTCGCCTGCCTGGGCGACGCCCCCACCGACCACGGCGATGTCGATCTCGACCAGTGCCGCCGTGGCGGCGATACCGGCTGCCAGGGCGCGGGCCGCACGGTCGAACGCGGCGACAGCGGCCATGTCACCGGCTCGGGCCGCTGTCGCGACCGCTGATGCGTCCGCTGTCGCGGGCGGCCTCCAGCCGAGTGAAAGCGCGTGCCGCGTGATGGCCGTGCCGCTGGCGATGCCTTCCAGGCAACCACTCGCACCGCACGGGCAGGGTTCGCCGCCGAAGTCGACGCTGATGTGCCCGAGGTGACCGGCGTTGCCGGTGAGGCCGTGGCGCACTTGGCCGTCGAGGATTAGACCGGCCCCCACGCCCGTAGACACGACCAGGCACAGTGCGTTCCCGTGGCCGCGCGCGGCACCATGGCGGTGCTCGCCTGCGGCCATGGCCACCGCGTCGCCCGCCAGCACGACAGGCCTGTGCGCCAGCGCCGGATGTGCGCTGACGGATTCGACGAGCGGGAAGTCGCGCCAAGCGGGGATGTTGACGGGGCTGACGGATCCGTGCGCCAGGTCGACCGGGCCGGCGCTGCCGATCCCCAATGCGCGAACGTCTTCCCACTGCGGGGCGGCGGCCAGGCCGTTCACCACCTGGTACACGGCGTCGAGAAGTGTGTCCGCGGATTCCTGCGCCGGGGTGGCGTGGCGCACGTGGTGGACGAGGGCGCCGGCCGAAGTGACGAGCGCTCCCGCGATCTTGGTCCCTCCGATGTCAAGGGCAGCTATCAGGACATCGTCCGGGGACGGGGCGGCGTGTCGATGACTACTCATGGTGATGACTCTCCGAAGGGCGATACGTACAGCCGAGGTAAGACGACGTCACATCGGAGCATGCCTATGACAACGATGTCCAGAGCTGTGCGCGCCTCCTTCGGGTGGGGTGCTAGGAGTGGGTTGCGTTTAGTCAATATTTAGTAAAGATGCAGATCAGGGCAGTGGAAATCAGCAAACTCGATCTAGACCGGTCTATGGACATTGCCGCGAAGTTACGTCTACGTTGAGCGCTCATCAGGCCGGGGCCTCGGAGCCCGATGCGACGTTCCCCCGAAGCCTGAAGTCGACATTTCGCGATGAGAGGCGGCGGGGATGCGGAGAAGTTGGGTGACTCTCGTGGCTGCGACCATGGTGGCGGCCACGGCCTGTAGCGGTCAGGGAGGCGACGAGCGTGGCGAAATCGCCGCTCCGCCGAGTGATCCGGCGAAGGTGGCGGGCGAGATTACGGTGCTGACCAACAGGACGGACCAGATATCCGACGGCACGCTGGAGAAGTACGCCGCCGAGTTCCGCAAGGTGTACCCGGGTGTGAAGGTCAAGTTCGAGGGTCTGACCGACTACGAGGGCGAGACCAAGATCCGGATGAACACCGACAAGTACGGTGACGTCTTGCTGATCCCCAACTCCCTGTCCGTCGAGCAGTACCCCACCTTCTTCGCCCCGTTGGGCAAGGCCGACGAACTGTCGGCGAAGTTCGACTACACCGACCACGCCACCGTGGACGGTCAGGTCTACGGCCTCGCCAACATCGGCGTGGCCAACGGATTCGTCTACAACAAGGCGGTCTGGGCGAAGGCCGGCATCACGGACTGGCCCGCCACGCCGGAGGAGTTCGTCACGGATCTGGAGACGATCAAGGCGAAGACCGGCGCCGTCCCGTACTACACGAACTACAAGGACGGCTGGCCACTGACCAACTGGACGAACGCCATCGGTTCTCCCGAGTGCGACTCCGGTGCCTACGACGCGCTGGCGAAGACCGGGAAACCCTGGGCCGAGGGTTCGGACCTGTACACGATCGACAAGCTGCTCTACACGATCGTCGAGAAGAAGCTGAGCGAACCCGACCCCACCACGACCAACTGGGAAGACTCCAAGGCGCAGATCGGGACTGGCAAGGTCGCCTCGATGTGGCTCGGTTCCTGGGCGATCTCCCAGATGCGCGCCGCGGCGGAGGCGGCCGGTGAAAACCCTGACGACATCGGGTTCATGCCGTTCCCCGCGCAGAAGGACGGGAAGTTCTGCTCCGTCCTGCGTCCCGACTACCAGTACGCGGTCAACGTCCACTCCGACAAGAAGGCCGCCGCCCGCGCGTGGATCGACTGGTACATCACCAAGTCCGGCCAGGCCGCGGCCGAAGGATCCATCTCCTCCGTGAAGGGTGCCCCGCTGCCCGACACGCTGAAGGCGTTCGCCGACAACGATGTCACCACCATTCCGCAGCATCAGAAGAACCGCGCCGAGGTCAACGAAATCGACAAGGCGTCGGAGATCGGGATCACCGCGCAGGACTACCGGCAGAAGCTCGTCGACGTCGCCCGCGGCGCGGCCGACGGTGACATGGACAGCTACTTCGGCGAATTGAACGGGAAGTGGTCCGAGGCTCAGCAGACCCTCGGCGGCTGACCGCGCCACGGCACGGCGAGAACGCTCGCACACCCGTTCCGGACGTACAGGGACCCCAGGTGCCCCGTCGCTCGCCGTGCCGTCACCGCCCGATACGCCCGACCGGGAACCCACCACGAGGAACCATGAGATGACCGCTGCCCAGAAGACCCGCGCCCCGGCGCACGCCGTCGGCCGGCGAAGTGCTCCGCCTCCCGAGTCCGGCGTCGGCCGGCCACGTACCGGCAGGCGCCGCCGTGTCGCCGTCCTGACTCCTTGGCTCTTCCTGGCTGCACCGCTGACGCTGCTGGTGATGTTCACCTACCTGCCGGTGGCCGACATGATCGGTTACAGCTTCACCGACTGGGACGGGGTCAGCCCCACCCGCTCCTTCGTGGGCGGGGAGAACTACACCGACCTGGTGACGCGGCCCGCCCGGTTCGAGGTGTTTCTCGTGAGCGGCTTCTACCTGGCGGCCTCCGTCGTGCAGATCGCTCTCGCCCTGTACTTCGCCACGGTCCTCAGTTTCAACACCCGGTTCCGCAACCTGTTCAAGGGCCTGCTGTTCTTCCCCTACCTGATCAACGGGGTGGCCGTCGGGTTCGTGTTCCTGTACTTCTTCCAGCCCGACGGCACCCTCGACACACTGCTGCGCCTGATCGGCGTGGACGGCAAGCACCTGTGGCTGGGTGACCCGGACCTGGCCAACCCCTCGCTGGCCGGGGTGTCGGTGTGGCGCTTCATGGGGCTGAACATGGTCCTGTTCCTCGGTGCCATCCAGTCGATCCCGCCGCACCTGTACGAGGCGGCGCAGCTGGACGGGGCGAACCGCTGGCAGCAGTTCCGGCACATCATCGCGCCGAGCATCAAGCCCGTCATCAGTCTGAGCTTCATTCTTGCCGTGTCCGGCTCCCTGGCCGTGTTCGAGATCCCGTACATCATGACCGGCGGCGCCAACGGCACCGAGACCTTCGTCATCCAGACGGTCAAGCTCGCCTTCCAGTTCGACAAGGTCGGTTTGGCCTCGGCGTCGGCCGTTGTCCTGCTGGTCCTCATCCTGCTGATCACCTGGGTCCAGCGCCGGCTGATCCCCGAGGAGAGGGTGGAACTCTCGTGACCACCGGCCCCACTATTGCCGCCAGTCCGCGCCGCGACCGCAGTGGCCTGTCCAGGACCGCCGTCACCCTGAAGTACCTGTCCCTGCTGCTGGCGTCGGCCGTGGTCCTGGTGCCGCTCTGCGTCGTCGTGCTGACCTCGCTGAAAACGCGGTCGGAGATCGTGAACGACGGCCCGCTGTCGCTGCCCGGCGACTGGTTCAACTTCGCGAACTACGCGACCGCCTTCGAGCAGGGCGCGATGCTGCGGGCGTTCGGCAACACGGCGTTGATCCTCGTGGTGTCCACCGCCGGGACCGTACTGATCGGCTCGATGACCGCCTACGCCATCGACCGTTTCCGGTTTCGTCTGAGGAAGCTGGTGACGGGCCTCTTCCTGCTGGCCTCGCTGGTGCCCAGCGTGACCACGCAGGTCGCCACCTTTCAGGTGATCGACGATCTGGGTGCCTTCAACACCCGCTGGGCACCCATCCTTCTCTACAGCGGTACCGACATCGTCTCCATCTACATCTTCCTGCAGTTCATCCGGTCGATTCCCATCTCCGTGGACGAGGCCGCGCGCATCGACGGCGCCAACTCCTGGACGATCTACCGGAAGATCATTTTTCCGATGCTGCGGCCGGCCGTCGCCACCGTCGTCATCGTCAAGGGCATCGCCGTCTACAACGACTTCTACGTGCCCTTCCTCTACATGCCCGATCCCGAACTCGGCACCATTTCCACCGCCCTGTTCCGCTTCAAGGGCCCGTTCGGCGCCCAGTGGGAGACGATCTCCGCCGGCGCGATCCTGGTGATCGTGCCCACCCTGATCATCTTTCTGGCGCTGCAGCGCTTCATCTACAGCGGCTTCGCGGCCGGTTCCAGCAAGTGACCCGCCCGCCTACCGCGCCCCGCACCACGTCTTACGAGGAGTCCCGCATGAAGGTCCGCACCCCGCTCTCCCAGGGCTGGACGCTGCGCCTGAACACCGACCGTCACACACCCGAGCAAGCGCCCCCGGGGCTGGCCGGGACCGCTGTGCCGGCGCAGGTGCCCGGCTGTGTCCACACCGACCTGATGGCGGCGGGCCTCCTGGCCGACCCGTACCTCGACCGCAATGAGGACGAGGTGGCCTGGGTGGGCCGTGCCGACTGGACGTACACGACCGAACTGCCTCGGCGGGACACCTCCTTCGAACGCGCCGACCTGGTCTTCGACGGGCTGGACACGGTCGCAGCCGTGCACGTCGGCGGCCGGCTGCTGGGCCGTACCCGGAACATGCACCGCTCCTACCGGTTCGACGTCACCGAGCTGCTGACCGACGGACCCGCGCTGCTCGAGGTCGCCTTCACCTCCGCCTACACCGAAGCCGAGGAGGTGCGGGCGGCGCTGGGGGAGCGGCCCAACTCCTACCCGGAGCCGTTCAACTATGTCCGCAAGATGGCCTGCTCCTTCGGCTGGGACTGGGGCCCCACGCTGGTCACGGCCGGCGTGTGGCGCGAGGCGCGGATCGAGCAGTGGTCCACGGCCCGGCTGGCCACGGTCCGTCCGCACATCACCGTCGCCGAGGACGGCACCGGCGTCGCCGAGATCGTCGTCGAACTGGACCGCACGGCTGCCGGACGTGACCGTGCCCTGCGGCTGGTCGCCGCGGTCGGGGGCACGTCCACCGAAATCGCCGTCGCACCGGGGGAGAACACCGCCACGGTGACGGTACGGGTCCCGGACGCGGCACTGTGGTGGCCGCGCGGCTACGGCGATCAGCCGCTGTACGGCTGCACAGTCGCTCTCAGCGATTCTGACGGCGGCGAGGCCTTGGACACGTGGGAGCACCGCATCGGCTTCCGCACCATCGAGCTCGACACGTCCGCGGACGCCCACGGAAGCGCGTTCACCCTGGTCGTCAACGGGACCCCGGTCTTCGCCCGGGGAGTGAACTGGATCCCCGACGACGCCTTCCCTGCCCGGGTCACCACCCAGCGCTACCGCACCCGCCTCATGCAGGCCGCGGCGGCCGGCGTGGACCTGGTGCGCGTGTGGGGTGGCGGCGTCTACGAGGACCGGGCCTTCTACGACGTGTGCGACGAACTGGGCCTGATGGTCTGGCAGGACTTCCTGTTCGCCTGCGCCGCCTACCCCGAGGAACAGCCGTTGCGCTCGGAGATCGAGGCCGAGGCCCGGGAGAACGTGGTTCGGCTGATGCCCCACCCGTCGCTGGTTCTGTGGAACGGGAACAACGAGAACCTGTGGGGGTTCGCCGACTGGGAGTGGGAGCAGGCCCTGGCCGGCGACTCGTGGGGCGAAGGCTACTACCTCGGTCTGCTGCCGCGTGTCGTGGCACAGACCGACCCGACCCGCCCGTACTGGGCGGGCAGCCCCTGGTCGGGCTCGTGGGACCACACACCCAACGACCCCGATCACGGCACCGCGCACTCGTGGGAGGTGTGGAACCGCCGTGACTACAGCGACTACCTCACCACCGTGCCGCGCTTCGTCGCCGAGTTCGGCTGGCAGGCACCGCCGACGGTCGCCACACTGGAACGAGCCCTGTCCGAACGGCCGCTGACGGCGGACTCGCCCGGCATGCTGCACCACCAGAAGGCGGAGGACGGCAACGGCAAGCTGAACCGGGGCCTCGCCCCGCACTTCACGCAGCCGGCCGCATTCGACACCTGGCACTACCTGACCCAGCTCAACCAGGCGCGGGCCGTGGCCGCAGGCGTCGAGCACTGGCGCTCCCACTGGCCCCGCTGTGCGGGCACGGTGCTGTGGCAGCTCAACGACTGCTGGCCGGTCACGTCCTGGGCGGCGATCGACGGCGACGGCCGTCTCAAGCCCCTCTACTTCGAAATGCGCCGGCTGTACGCCGACCGGCTGCTGACGATCCAGGACCGGGATGGTGCACTGGTGCTCGTGGGCTGCAACCAGGCAGCGGCGGTCTGGGACACCACTGCGACGGTCCGTCGGATCGGTGCGGACGGAACGGTGCTGGCCAGTGCCGAGGTCGCGCTGAAGGCCGCAGGACGGGAGGTGGCGCTGGAAAAGCTGCCGGAGTCGGTCGCGAACTTCGGTGACGTGCAACGAGAGTTCCTCCTCGCCGACGCGGACGATCTGCGTGCGGTGCACTTCCCCAGCGCGGACCGGGAGTTTGCCTACCCCAACGCTTCCTACGAGGTCCGGGTCAGCCCGGACGGCGTCAACGCCGCGCTGATCACGGTCACGGCCGGCACGCTCGTACGGGACCTGCTGCTCCAGGCCGACCGCCTGGACGCGCACGCCCGCACCGACCACGGCCGTGTGACGCTCCTGCCCGGCGAGAGCATGACGTGGCGGGTCACCGGCTGGGCACAGCCGGATGCGGAGGCCGCCCGCGCGGCGCTGTACAGCGTCAACGGAGGCGGAGAAGTCCGTGAATGAGGGAAGGGCACGCCGGCCCGGACGCGTCACGATCACTGACGTGGCCGCCCGGGCGGGTGTGTCCCGCGGTGCGGTGTCCCTGGCCTTCAACAACCGGCCTGGCGTATCGGAGGCCACGCGGGAACGCATCATGGCGGCGGTGGCCGAGCTGGGCTGGGTGCCGAACCAGGCCGCGATCAAGCTGTCGGGTTCGGCGACCGGCGCCGGGGACACGGTCGGCCTGGTCGTCGCCCGCCCTGCGCGGCAGCTCGGGCTTGAGCCCTTCTACATGGAGTTCATCTCCGGAGTCGAGTCTGTTCTGGAGGAGCAGGGGTGTTCGCTGCTGCTGCACCTGGTACGGGACACGGACCAGGAGATCGCCGTCCATCGTCAGTGGTGGCAGTCCCGCCGGATCGCCGGCTCCATCCTGGTGGACATCCGGCAGAACGACCCCCGGATCACCGAACTGGCGACGATCGGGCTGCCGGCCGTCGCTGTCGGTCACCCCTCCCTGACGGGCGACTTCACGTCGGTGTGGACCGACGACGAGACCGCGGTACACGAGGCGGTGCGCTACCTCGCCGCCCTCGGACACCGGCGGATCGCACGGGTGGGTGGTCACCCGACGCTCGGCCACACCATGATCCGTACCGCTGCGCTGAACGCGATCGTGGCGGAACTGGGCCTGGAGCCGGCCCGCAGCCTCACCACCGACTACTCCGGTGAGCAGGGCGCAAGGGCCACCCGGTCACTGCTCGCCTCCCGGGAGCGGCCCACGGCGATCGTCTACGACAACGACATCATGGCCGTCGCAGGTCTGTCCGTGGCCGCCGAGATGGGCCTGAGCGTGCCGAAGGACATCAGCCTGATCGCCTGGGACGACTCCCAGTTGTGCCGGCTCACGCACCCGAACCTGTCCGCCATGAGCCACGACGTCTTCGGCTTCGGCGCCGACGTCACCCGTCGGCTGTTCGACGTAGTGCACCGTCGCAATCCCTCGTCGGGCCCCGCCGCGACACCCGTCCTGCTGCCCCGCGGCAGCAGCGCACCCCCGCAAGACACCACCGGCTGACACAAAGCCACGGGACCGGGGGCCCGGGCTCTGGCTGCACCCCGGGCCCGGGCCCCCATGCCCTGCTTCTCTTCCGTTGCCTCCCCTTGAGCCGAAAGGCAGGTTTGCCGTGCCCCGAAACCGCCGAAGAACCCTCGCTTCCCTCCTTGCGGTGAGCGCCCTCGTCACCGCCGCCACCGCCTCGTTCCCCGCCACCGCCGGTCCGAGCGGCCGGAGCGCCGACGCGTTCGTCCAGCGCGACGGGAGCACGCTGACACTTCAGGGCAAGCCGTTCCGCTTCGCCGGCACCAACCTGTACTGGCTCGGTCTGGACGAGAACGTGGGCGGCGTCGACCACCCCACCTACTTCCGGATCGATGACGCGCTGAAGACCGCACGCGCGATGAACGCCACCGTCGTCCGCTCCCACACGCTCGGCACCTCCCTGGGCTGCCCGAAGTGCATCCAGCCGGAGGCGGGCGAGTTCAACGAGGACGCGTTCGCGCCCATCGACTACGCCATCGCCCGGGCCCGCGCCTACGGCCTGAGGTTGATCGTCCCGCTCACCGACCAGTGGGACTACTACCACGGCGGCTACCCCACGATGGCGAAGTGGCTCGGTCTGAAGGAACCGAAGGACTTCTACACCGACCCCCGAGCCAAGGCCGCCTACAAGGACTACGTCCGGCACGTGCTCGACCACGTCAACCCGTACACCGGTCTCGCTTACAAGAACGACCCCACGATCATGTCGTGGGAACTGGGCAACGAACTGAACGACATGACCCGCGACTGGGTCGACGAGATGGGCGCCCACGTCGGCAGGCTCGCGCCCCGCCACCTCATCTCCGCCGGCCGCCAGCAGGGAGTCGACGCCGCGGCCCTCGCATCCGACGAGGTCGACATCGTCGACGTGCACTACTACCCGTCATCGGCCGGCGCCATGACCGCAGACGCGGCACGCGTCACCGACCGGGGCAAGGTCTACATCGCCGGGGAACACGGCTCGGACAGCCTCACCGCGGCCGACGCGCTCGCCCTCGCCGACGAACCTGACGTCACCGGAGTGCTCTCGTGGTCCCTGTTCGGCCACGCCGACGACCACGGTTACGTCCAGCACGACGACGGCTTCACCCTGCACCACCCCGGCGACACGGCCGCGATGCGCACCGACGTCCTCGCGAACGCGGCGCTGGCCAAGGTCATCGCGGGGGAGAGGCAACTGCCCGCCGTGCCCGTCACCCCGCCCCTGATCACCGCCGTCACCAAGCAGTCCGGCATCAACGAGATCGCCTGGCGCGGCACCGCCGGCGCCCACACCTACCGCGTCCAGCGGTCGGTGAAGGGCGCACGCGGACCGTGGACGACGCTCACCAAGACCCCGATCACCGACAACGACGCGCCGTGGCTGGACGCCACCACCCCCAACAGCCGCGCCTGGTATCGGGTGACCGCGCTCGACCGGGCCGGACGTGTTCTCGCCACCTCCACCGCCCTGGACGCCGGCCCCGGCCAGGACATCCGGATCGACCCGCTGCAGAGCTGGGCGCACACCTCCGCGCACAGCGACAGCCTGACCCGCACGCCCGACGGTGACGGCATCCAGGTCGCTCCACGGCCCCGCCACGAGGGCCGGATCGCGTGGGAGACCCGGCGTCCGCAGGAGATCACGGCCCGGTTCGACACACGCGGGCGCGGCGGTCTGCCCACCGCGCAGATTACCCGGGACGGAACCACCTGGACGCCGGTGAAGCCCGCTGTGTCCACGACCCGCGGCGGTACCCTGCTGCGCATCGAGCCCCCGCGTGAGACGGTCGGCGTCCGGCTGGTGTGGGCCGCCTCGTCCCGTCCGGCACCGCTGACCGGCGTCACCCTCGCCGAGGAGGCGGCGTCCACCGCGACCACGGCACCCGGTGCATTCCAGCAGAATCCGGAGGACGGCGCGACCGGGGTGTCCGTCACCGCACCGCTGACCTGGACGCCAGCCGAGAACGCCGCGCACTACTCGGTGACCCTCTCGGCGAAAGCGGACCTGTCGGACCCTGTCATCGACGTCACCGGGTTGCGGACCACCAGCTACGCCCCACCCGTCAACCTCCGGCCCAACACCACCTATCACCTGCGGGTCACCGCCGCGAACGGCGCCGGTACTCGCACCGCCGACGGTGCCCCTACCCGCTTCACCACCGGAGCACTGACCGTCGACGACTTCGAGGACTACCCGGACGGCGGGGCGCTGACCGCGGCGTACGTCCGCAACACGGGCGGCGGCCCGGTAACCGTCTCCCTCGACGGCGAACACGCCGACCGGGAAGGCCGCGCCCTGCGCGCCGCCTACGACCCGGGCACCCCCGGCTACGCGGGGGTCATCCGCTCCCTGCCCACACCCCAGGACTGGGGCGGAGCCCGAAACCTGCGCCTGTGGGCTCGCTCGGACGGCACCGAGGAACAGAGCCTGACGGTCCAGTTCGTCGCCGCCGGCATCTACTGGGAGAAGACGGTCCCGCTCACCGACACCGACGGCGCGATGGTCACCCTCCCGCTCGCGGACTTCACCAATCCGCCGTGGGCGACCAAGGGCCCGCTCGACCTCACCTCCGTCACACAGATGTCCTTCTACTTCAATGGCAAGGCCGGCACGGCCTGGATCGACTCGATCACCGCCACGGACTGATCCCACCCCGTCCTGCCGGGCACGGCTTCCCTGAGCCCTGCCCGGCACGAGCCCGCCGCCCTCGATCGTCGAGGGCGGCCCTTCACGTCTCCCGGAGAGAACCATGACCGCAATCGCCGCGCTGGCCCCCGTCGTGCGCGCCTACTCCTGGGGGTCACGCACCGTGATCCCCGCCCTGCTCGGACAACAGCCCGACGGGGAACCCCTGGCCGAGTTGTGGTTCGGCGCGCACCACGCCGCTCCGTCACCGCTCGTCGGCCGGCCCGGAACCCCGGATCTGGCGGCCGCGATTGCCGCCGACCCCGTCGGCGAACTGGGAGAGGCGAGCCTCGCGGCCCATGGGCCGCACTTGCCGTTCCTGCTCAAACTGCTGGCCGCCGCTCGGGCACTCTCGGTCCAGGTGCATCCCACGCGCGAGCAGGCACGGGCAGGCCACGACCGCGAGGACGCGGCCGGAATACCGGTCGACGCCCCCCACCGCACCTTCAAGGACCGTAACCACAAGCCCGAACTGCTGTACGCGCTGGGACCTTTCGAGGCACTCTGCGGCTTCCGCGAGCCGGCCTGTACAGCCGATCTGCTCGACGCTCTTTCCGTGCCCGGACTCGAACCGTGGGCGGCCTCGCTCCGCTCCCGCCCGCAGAGGGACTCCCTCGGGCACACGCTCCAGGCGGCGCTGACCGCGCCACGACGCCTGGTGCGCGCCGTCGCCGACGCCCTGCCCGCGCTCGCCGGGTCGCCCGGCTCGTGGAGCTCGGCCGCCGCCGCGTACGCCACCGTGGCCGCCGACTTCCCCGGCGATCCCGGCCTGCTCGCGGCACTGCTGCTCAACCATGTCAGTCTCGACGCGGGGGAAGCCCTGTACGTGGCGGCGGGTGTGCCGCACGCCTACCTGCGGGGGACAGGCGTGGAGATCATGGCCAACTCCGACAACGTGCTCCGGTGCGGTCTGACTGACAAACACGTCGACACCGCACTCCTGAGTGGGATCGTCGACCTGACCGCTGCACGACCATCTGTCATACGTGCCTCACCGACGGGGGTGAGGGGTGAGGCACACTATGCCTCTCCGGCAGCGGAGTTCGCCCTGTCCCGCGTCGAAGTGGGCGCCGAGGCCGTGTGCCTGACCGACGCCGGACCGCAGCTGCTGCTCTGCCTCACCGGCGAAGCGCTGCTGGAAGCAGGACCGGCCTTGGCCGCGGGTGCTGCCGCGTTCGTCCCGGCTGGCTCGCCCTGTGCGGTGTCCGGTGCGGGAGCGGTGCTCTACCGGGCTCGGGTGCCCCTGGGCGGCGTCTCGTGAGGCTCGCGACGCGGGTCTGGGGGGAAGGCCCCCGCACAGCCGTACTGGTGCACGGCATCATGTCGGACTCGCGCGGCTGGAGCCGTGTCGCCCCGGCGATCGCCATGCATGGTTACCGGGTCGTCGCCGTTGATCTGCCGGGCCACGGAGCGAGCGTTCCCGCCCCGGTCTACACACCCACCGCACTCGCCGCAGACCTGCTCGACACCCTGCCCCCGGCGCCCGACCTCGCCATCGGTCACTCACTGGGCTCGGCCGTGCTGCTGCTCGCCGTGCCTCGACTGCGCTGCGCCCGCGCCGTCCACTGCGACCCCGCCTGGGTGCCCCGGAACCGGGACCTGGAGGCCCTGCGCGCCGGCAAACATGCCACCTGGCGGGAGTTGCGTGCCGCCCATCCCCGCTGGCACGACGACGACATCACCGCCGAGCAGCAGGCGCTCGCCACCTGGGACCCCGCGTCCGTCACCTCGCTCAAGCACCTGCCCGGCCTGCCGAAGCCCCCGGATGTTCCCTCACTCGTCGTGCTCGCCGGTCCCAGTGAGCGGATCTCGGCGACTCATGCCATGGCGTTGAGCCGCCGCGGCTGGCATGTACGCACGGTGGACGGTGCTGGGCACACCGTCCACCGTGATGATCCAGCCGGGTTCCTCCGGGCGCTTCACGGCTGGCTGTGACCGGCGCACCCCGGCAGGCTCGGCCGCGCAGCGCCCGCTCCGGGCGTCAGGGCAGCACGACCTCACCCTGGTTCAGCACACGGGGGTGGAAGTACGCCGCCTGGATCTCGGCGTTCGTGTTGTTCCCTCGCAGCTGTTCCGACCACATCATGAACCACGCCCACCTGGTCTGACTGTTGAGCAGTGCGGCGTTCGGTACTTTGCCCATTTCCGCAATGGCCATGGGCTTTGTCCCCGCAATGCTCTGCATCTGCTGGTAGTCGGCGGAACTGGGGTGGTTCTTGTACCAGACGTCCAGCGAGACGACATCCACGTACTGGTTGCCCGGGTAGTAGTTGCTCCAGCCGCCCGCCGGATTGTCCTGCACGTTCCACACCCAGATCAGATTGTCCAGCCCTTTCGTCCCGGCGAGGTAGTCTCGGGTGATCTGGTAGAGGCGCGCACTGCCGTTGGCTCCGGGACGGTTTCCCCACCAGTTCCACGATTCGTTCATTTCGTGCAGTGGCCGGAAGAGGACCGGAACTCCCGCGTTCTTCAGTTGCTGGAGGTAGGGGACGACTTCGTCGAGGCGCCGCTTCCAGGCGTTGTTCAGGACGCTTCCCTCGGTGATGATCTGCGAGAACTGGGCGTTGGAGATGTTCGACTTTACGCCGCCTTCGAACGCGCAGGTGCTACCCCCGGTCGGGGGGCAGACATGCCAGGTGAGGGTGACCAGCGAGCCGTTCGCCCACTCGGTCTTTGCCTGGTCGATCACGCGCTGGCGGTTGGCCACGTCGGTGGCGTTGAACATCAGGTCTCCGCCCCACAGGCCGGGGTATTGCCCGGTCACGTCCTTGACCTGCTGCGTGTACTGCCCGGGCGCGGAAGCCGGCTCCTTGTTGTGCTGACCGGAAACGATATGGTGCCCGGAAATGGAGCGCAGATAGTTCAGCACCGTCTGCTTGGGGGTGGGGGGGAACGCCTGCGCGGATTCCGTCGCAGGCCAGACAAGGATTGCTGCGGCGGCCGCGACAGCCACGACGAAAGCGACGCAGTGCCTCGTTCTTCTCATGGGCATTCCATCTTTCATGGTCGAACGGAATTCACTTCGCCATCAAGGTGGCCGCTGCGGAGGCGGTCGTCAATGGGATGGACTGCCTTCGGCAACTACCGGGCGGCATCCTTTACTTAACGTTTCCTGAACGCCGTCGAGAAGGTGACTTCTTATGCCCAATGCGCGGTTTTGTGTTGCAGCTCGACGGTCGGACTTCCTCGTATGCCCGCGCTGTGCGTAAGGTGCGGACCGCCCGTCGGCAACCATCTGCCCGGCGTCGGGCGGAAGCAGGGATGATCTGCTGACACCCCCGCGCCCGGCCTCACCGTCGACCCGCACCGGCCTGCTCTGCGTCACCCTCCTGCTGCGCCTGCGCAAGGAGATCGACGGCGCCAAGCCCGGCACCGTCGTGCACGTCATTGCCACCGACCCCGCCGCCCCGCTCGACCTGCCCGCTGCCACATGACCGGTCACCACTACCTCGGCCCTGTGCTGAACTCAGCCGATGCGCCTGTGTACGCACTGCGGATCGCTGCCGGTGCACGGCTTGCCCGAGCAGGCGCCCCTGGCATGTGGATGACGCGGTCGGCTGACCGGCCCGCCTCACCTCGGCAGCTTGGCCGTGCGTTCGGGATGGGCGGTCCCCACGTAGTGCATGGCGGTCTTCTCCGTGATCCCGAACAGACGCATCAGCTTCAGCGGATCGCCGCACTCGAGCGCCTCGTTGAGAATTCGGTCCTGGCGCAGGCCGTCCAAGGTCACGCCTTTGGGCAGCACCCCTCGGAGCGTGCCGATGTTGACGGCCGGCTGGTCGGGGTCGAGCGCGGTCTTCTGGCTGACCAGCAGATGCGGGTTCGTCGAGGCCGGCCATCGGCGGTGGCGGTAGGTCAGCCACTCGGCGGCCAAGCGGTGCGTGAACTGCTCAAGGTAGAGGGTGTGCCGCAGCAGGCCGCGTTGGATCTCGACGGTGCCGCGGGCGAGGTCCACATCGGCTGTCCGGATCGCGCGGATGTCGTGGCCGGAGATCGCGTGCACAGCAGCCAGGGCGACGGTCAGGCGCCCGAGCGGAGTGGCAGCGTGGTCCAGCAGCCCGGCCAGCAGGTCGCTGGGCACGGACCGCGGCATCCCCTTCAGGTCGCCGACGGGCAGGTTTCGGGCGGGATCGCGAAAGACGACGCGTTGCCGTTTCAAGGAGCGGAACAGGCTGCGCAGGACGATGGCGAGCTGCCGTCGGGCGTGGCCGGACAGGTCGTTCACGGCGTCCTCGACCTGCTGCTGAGTGATCTCCCGCAGTGTGCCCACCCCGCTCGCCGTCCAGTCGGTGAGCACCGGCTGGACGTAGGTGAGGTAGCGGCGGATGCCGTCCCAGCTGCGGAACTCGTCCTCTCGGCGGCCTTGGCTGCGCAGCAGGTCTACCCAGGCTCGGACCTCGCTCGCGACGGGCTGCGGCAGTGCGTCGAGAGCGGCCTCGATCCAGACCAGATCGGCGTCCTGGTGGAGGTCCGGGTCGTCGACGAGCAGGCCGCGGGCGCGCAGGAACTGGCACACCGGCTTGGCGGCGAGGTTCGGATCGAGCTGGGCCAGGCCGTGGACGTCTCGCTCAAGGACGGCCGCCTCAGCACCGAGCCAGTACATGAGGATGGTGAGGGTGTGGATGTTCTTGCGGTAGTCCGGGGCCTGTTGGTCCGCACGCAGCTGGAGGTACTCCTCCACCAGGAGCCGTGCCCGCTCGGTCAGAGGCAGATCGGCCCGCGGCCGACGTCGGAGCCGGGCGAGCACCGGTGACCAGTCGCGCCGCAAGGCGAACAGCGCTTCCTGGCCGCGGGCCGTCCATCCTGCGGGTGTCTCGTCTGCGTCGGCGGCAGGCGGGGCATCGACCGGCACGGGCAGGACCGGCCCACCCACGCCAGCGGGGAGAGTGATCTCCAGTTGGGTGGCCCGGGACGTCACGGGTCTGGCTTCGTCCAGGAGGCGGTACGGATGACAGGTGCGGCAGCGGTCGGCCCGCAACGGCAAGTCCTCGCGGCGACACCGTACGCACCGGCCGCGCGGATGTCGCTCGCGCCAATGCCGGCACGGTGAGCAGCGGAACCCGGCCCGGCGGCCCACGGGCATCCAGCCGTGGCAGTCCCGGCACTGCCGCGGCGCGCGCGGCGGAACTGGTACCGGATCAGTCATGTACGGGGTGCGGGCGGGCTGGTTCGCACGGGAAAACCGCATCGGCTCCGGTGCCGCCTCCAGCAGGTCGGCCCGCAGCAAAACCAGCCGCACCGCATCGCGGTGGGTGGGCAGATCCCGCAGCATCGGCTCGGGGAGCCGGTCAGCTCCCTCGGCCTCGCGGACCGCCAGGGCGAGGTGGACCATCTCGGCAACCACGTAGTGCCAGCCCTGGCTCATGCCGTGCTCGGCCGCCATCTCCACCAGGACGGAACGGGCACGGTCCCAGCCGGACAGCGGCCGGCCGATGATCGCCCGCACAGTGGCATCGGTCAGGGTGCGCGGCACGGTGAACAGGGCGAGTTGGCGACGGAATCCCGGCTCCAGTACGGCCGCCGCTCCGGTGGGTGCCTGCTCCTGCTTGAGCTTGAGCCGCCACGCCTGGCTCACGCGGCGCCCGCCGTCGGTCCTTCGGACCAGCTTCCGGGCCTGCGTCGCGTAGTCGTGCCACGTGCCGACGATGAGCTGCACGTCGCGCGGCCGGGCTCCTGCCCCGCCCAGGGCCCACTCGGCGTCATCGACGGCCCGGATCGCCTGCAGACATGGCTTGCACAGGCCATCAGTATTCAGGTGGGCCTCGTGCCGGCACCGCGGGCATACTCCCCGCTCGGGGTACGTCCGCTTCCAGGCCCGGCAGCCGTGGCACGTCCGGGTCCACCGCAGCACCGACCAGCTCAGGCACATCTCGCAGCTGCGGGCGCTGCCACCCTCGTTCGCCATCTCCAGTTCCTCAGCTCGGAGGCAGCGAGCGCGGCCCGCCTCGGCGAGGACCGCGCGGTACCGGCCGCACCGGCCCCGGCGGCTGGACCTCGGCACCCACGGCCACGTCGCCGGCCTCCCCTGCCGGATGGGCGCCGGCGAGCGGTTCGGCCTGGAGCAGATCCGCGACGGAGCAGTCCAATGCCGCACACATCAGGTCCAGGTCGTCCAGCCGCACCGTGACCGGAGTCCCGCTCCACAGTGCGGCGACCTTGCTCAGCGAAGGGTTGAACCCCACCTGCTGGAAAGCAGCCAGCACCTCGGTCGGCCGCCACAGGTCCCGCTGAGCGGCCACCATCCGCAGATTCCACTTCACCGGAGATTTCCCTTGTCCATCACCAGTCGTTGGGCCGCCCGGGAACTCGCGGCCAGGTTCGCGTGCTCCGGGTCGGCGTGCGCAGTCGCCATGTACCGCAGGGTCGTGGTCGCCCAGTCGTGTCCGAGGACCTTCTACACCTCCCACAACGTCATCCCACGCTCGTAGTTGTGGGTCGCGCATGCATGCCGCAGCAAGTGCGGGAACAGGTCGCTGACCGATCCGCTCAGGTAGGCGCCGGCTGCTTGGTGGAAGGCCCGACGGAACGTTGAGGGGATGATCGCTGGCGCGATCGGAAGGTTCAACGCGGCCACCGCCGTGGGCTTGCGCTCCGACGGCCACAGCGGCGCCTTGGGATGCTCGACGTCGTCGCCGAACTCGCCGCGGATCTCCTCGATGTACCACCACAGCAGAGCGCGGCCCTCCTGGAACATGTACGCCTCGCGCGGCCGGGGCCCCGACCCGTGGGCGCCCTTGCCGAGCACAACGAAGCGGCCCCACTGGCCGTGCTCCCAGTGCAGGTCGCCCATGCACACCCCACACAACTCGGCCGCCCGGACACCGGACAGGTACGCGACCTTCGTCATCACGTAATCGCGGCAGGCGACCAGGTACTTCCGGGCGTTCGGTAGATCCTCACGCCAGCGGCCGAAGAAGTTCCGCAACGCCGTCTGCGAGGGCGGAATCCGCAGACCGAAATCGCCGCGATGGCGCGGCCGGTTGAACACGTCGATGGGCGACTCGACGGTCTGGCCGAAGCGGCGCATGATCTCGCCGGCGTAGCGCTGTTCGAGGAACGCGAAGTATGCGTCGATCTTGTTGATCTTGCCGCGCAGAGTCGACGGTGCACGCTTCCCAGGGCCGGCGAAATACCGGTCGACCTCGCGAGACGTGAGCTGCCACGGCACCGTGCAGTAGAGCTCACAGACCTACACCACGGGCTTGATGAGCCCATCCAGCGTCGTCGGTGCCAGGCCAGCGGCATCCCTCGCCCACTGGTACTCCGACAGCGTGTCGAGGAAGAAGCTCTCCTCGTCCTGCGCCGAGATCCGCGCCTGCCGACGACGCTGGAGCGTAACGACGTCCGCGAGCCCGCTCTCGACGGAGACCGCAGCGGGGTCCACCGGCACAGTCGGCTCCGGTCCGGGGCGCACGAGGGTCAGCACGCGAGTTTCGGAATCTGACACGAAACCGCAGATTACGGCGATCACTTGCAGAATCTGCGAGTTACTGCGGAGATCTCACACCATCGAGTGACAGGCCAGCACGGTACGATCTACCTGCTGAAATGCAGCTTCACCGCCGCCGAGTAGCCTCGGGGAACCCGCGCGTACTCCACTAGAGAACACCACGGCGCTGCGGTTGCTCAGGCTGGCCAGGCTTCTGCGGACCGCCCGCTTCCTGCCCTAGCTGCGCATCGTGCTCGTCGCGGTCGCCCGCAGCCTGCCAGGCACCCTGAGCTTCCTGCTCGTCGGCACCCTGCTGCTGTACACGAGGGGGCCGCTGAGGGGCGGAAGGGTTCGGCAACAGGGGGCGGCGGTCACGGACCGGGTTCCTTTTGAGATCGGGATCAGCTTTCCCTCTCGGCCCTGGAGCGGCGGGATTCCGGCAAAAATCCTCGATGTGACGCCGGTCATTGCCTTGTGCTCAGGTGCCCAGGCTGGGCGGCATACCGCCACTGTGCGAGGCGCCGACGCCTACCTGGCGATGCCTCCTACGGTGCGGATCGCGCAGTCCATGACCTCACATAGCCCGGCCGGCTATCGGCCGACGAGCGCCGCGTACGGGTTGTCGACCAGCAACTTCTTCATGCCGCCCACGGCCACTGCCCCAGTCAAGATGGCGACCCGGTCGAGTGGACAACTCGATGCCCTTTGCCTGCGTCAGAAACTGCGCATCGCCCCTGGTCCCCAGAGGTCGTCACGCGCCTTCCAAACGCCGGCGGGCAGGTCGTCGAGAAGGGCATCACAGGGACGGGCGTCCGACCGTTGGGAGCTGAGTGGAGCCCGGTCGGCTTCTTTCATTCGTCAGGCGGGGTGGTCAGCAGCATGACGCGCATTTGGTACCGCTGGTACCGTAGGTGCCATGTCGGATCCCAAGGCGATGAATCTGCGCTTCCCCGACCCCGCGCAGCGGGCAGCCATCGCGGCGGCCGCCAGGCAGGCGGGGGTCAGCATGCAGGAGTACATCCTCTCGGCCGCCTACGACCGGGCGACCGCGGTGGAGCGGCGGTTCCTGGAGGGCTTCAAAGCGTCCATGGCCCGCAGCGGCGCGGCTTTCGCGGCCGAGCTCAGCAGCATCGACGCCGGCACGGAGCAGCGGGCGGCCGAGCAGGAGGCGCTGCGGAAGCTGGAACAGCAGGAGCGGGGCCACGCCGCGTGAGTGAGCAGGAACCTCCTCACCCGCTCGACGTGACGTTCTTGCTGCATGCCGCCGAGCTGCTCGAGGGGGATCCGCAGGTCGACGACTACGGTCCGCTGTATGCGGCCGTGGCCCGGGTCAACGCCCGGGCGATGGAGCGGGACATCTACGGATCGCTGTACCTCAAGGCCGCCGCCCTGCTGCAGACCCTGGCGAAGCTGCCGTGCCTGGAACACTCCAACGAGGCGTTCGCCTGGCACGCGACCGAGGCCTACCTGGCCCTCAACGCACACACCCTGGACTACCCGCCCAAGGCCGCCGTCACGCTGGTACGCGACGCGGCCTCCAGTGCGCTCGGCGTCGCCCGGATCGCCCAGCAGCTGCGCGACTGGACCGCCGCCTGACCTGATCGCATCGGCCGCTTCGGCACCGCTCAAGCGCAGCGTTTCACCGCGCGGGCCGTCCTTGCTGCTGCCGCGCCCTCTATGGGCGGAAGCCCCGCGGAGGGGGTGGCGTGGGGGTCTGGGCTTGCCGGGCGGCGGCGTTCCCGCCCGGTCGGGAGGGGCGGGATGTTTGCAGGCTGTCGGGCAGGGGCGCGTCGAGGGCTGCGGCGGCCCGCTGAAGGCGCTGGCGTGTGGCCGCCTCCACCTCGGCGATCTTCTGCTGTACCGCCTGCAGTGTGCCGGGGTCCTCCAACGCCGTGCGCCACTCCTCGTGGGAGAGGGTGATCTCGTCGCCTGCGGGGCCGGTGGGCCGGGCCTGGGTGATGAGCTCGATGGGCCGCTGCTTGCGCTGGGCCACCTGCGCCCAATGGGCTGGGCCTGCTTGTCGAGGGTGGGCAAGGTCATCTAAATGCGTGGCATTGGGGGCAGGGCTGCGGTCCTGGTCCATGTCCTGGGGTGCCTTTCGGCCGGGGCTGGGCTGGTGCGCGGCCGACGGTGCCGTAGGTGCGTGGGGTGCGGCCAGGCGGGTGGTGAGCTCGGCGAGGAGGGTGGCATGGTGTGGTGGGCCTGCGGGAGGGGGTCGGGGCGTGGATGGGTGCACGGGGCGCCGGGGAAGGGGTGGGCGCGGCCGGGGAACGCCTCAAGGAGCTGGGTGAACTGGTCGTCGCACCAGGAGGGGACCCAGGCGCCGGAGCGGCACAGGAACACGGTGCGAAGGGGGCCGCGACGGGCGTCTGGTCGTCGACGTTCGTCTTGAGCGGGACCATCGGCGGATGGCTGTCCCCTCGCGGGTGCCAGGCGGGATAGGTGAGCAGGAGCCGCGAGCCCTTCGCGTGGTGGACGAGCATCCAGTCCTCGCAGGAGTACTCCCCCGCGCGCTCCACTCCTGGAAAGTCCGCGGACCGCCCTGGTGCGGGTAGCCGCTGTCGTGGTGGGCGTCGAAGAGGTGCACCTCCTGCCAGGCCGCAGCGGTGCCGTCGAACAGGGCGTAGTGGGCCGGGGTGAGGCGGCCGGCGTAGCGGTTGGAGTCGGCGTAGAACAGCGGCGGGCGGGTGGAAGTGATGGTGAACCGGTCCCAGAAGCCGTCGAGGCCCTCGCAGCGCGGCGGGGTGATGCCGGCGCGGTAGAAGTCCTCGGCGCGGAACGTCCAGATACCGTCCTGCAGGAAGGGCACCGCCTCGGTGTGGGCCCAGTCGTACAGCAGGGGGTCACCACGGTGCGGGACCGGCAGTCCTTCGAGGGGGTTGTGGAAGAAGAAGTCGAAGTCAACGACCAACAACCGGCCCTGCCGTCCTTCTTGCATGGATCCCCCCCCCAGTCCGGCCGGTTCGCGGCGGGGCTCATTCTCCACGGCCCGGCCGGCCGCAGCATGCGGATCCCGGTTTCGCTCCTGCAGGGACAGCGCCTGCGCCAGGACGACCGCAACGGCGTTCGGGAAGGCTGTTCCCTGCTGTCTAGCAGCGGTACGAAGGCGGTGCGCAGGGCGGCGGGCGAGGGCCAAGGACCGTGCCGGTGGACGCAACTCCTCTGCTCCTCAGCGATGGGGTGGGTCCAGGCGTGGCTGCCTGGTCAGCCGTCGAGCGCGGCGGAGGGTGTGTCTCCGTTCTGGGCCTGCTGGGCCCGCTTGGCGAGCACTGTGGCCAGGTCCTGGACACCGTTCTCGTCGATGCCGTCCTTGTTCGCGGAAGCCGCCAGGGTCCACAGCAGCGTCGTGCCGACTCGGGTCTGGGTCACGGCGCCGGGTTCGCCGCGGAAGCCGGAGGAACCGAACCGGGCGTCGCGCTCGTCACCGATCGGGCCGAGCCCGAACCTCTTCGCCCTCTGTCCCGCCCTCTTGCCGTAGTAGCCGTCCCAGAGCACGTCGTACGCCTTTCGGGCGGCCTGTTCGCTGTCGTAGGCGATGATCAGAAAGGTGACGGTGGCGGCGTTGTCGTGGTGCCGGAGGGTCGAGGCGCCGTAGAAGCGGGAGTTCTCGCAGCCCGCGTTGTCCTTGATGGGGCAGGCCTGCGAACGGTAGAGCTTGTCCATCTCGACGGCCGTGGGCCGAGCGGACTCCTTCCAGCCCGTCATGGCTTCGCCGTCCGGCAGCGTCTGCCGTACCTGTTCTTTCGTGAGCGTCACCGCCTTGCCGGTTCCGCTGTCGCTCTTTGCGCCGCCGCAGCCGGCCAGCAGCAGTACCGCCGCGGCCGCCACGCACCACTGGTAGTTCCTCATGGCCATGCCACCACCCCTCGGGCAGTGATCCTACGCGGACCGTCTTCACACAGAGGGTGTTGTCCATGACCCCCACCCAAGAACTGCGCTCAGCGCAATCTTTTGCAGCCATCGCAAACATGCATCCGATTGAAGAACTGGCCACCCTGCGCCACCCGTTGCCCGAACCGGGCACCGTTACCCCCCGCGGACTGCTACGACGACGCCTGCGCGCAGGCCCTCGAGCAGCGCAAGCAGGACGTACTCAACCTGGAGGCCGCCAGTGACGGACTCGAGAGGGACCCGCTGCTGCTGGCGCTGGAGGAACTGAGGGCGCAGGAGGCCGTCGACGCGCGGATCCGCCAACTGCTGGCTTATGGGAGGGAGTTCTACGGCAGCCGCCCCTACGGACTGGAGGAACTCGCTCGCGCCGCCGGGTACAGCTTCTCCGGGGTACGCACTGCGTACGGCGAGACGGAGATTCGGCAGGTCGCCGTGCAGATCGGCCGGGAGCCCAACCGGTCGCGCCGCAACACCGCCAGAGAGGTCAGGTGAGCACGACGAACGGCCGGGCGGCGACGGCCTGCACATCGGCCAGT
Organism: Streptomyces sp. Tu 3180; assembly: GCF_009852415.1. NCBI lineage: Bacteria > Bacillati > Actinomycetota > Actinomycetes > Kitasatosporales > Streptomycetaceae > Streptomyces > Streptomyces sp. Tu 3180. Next base: position 68,659 of record NZ_WOXS01000001.1, read on the forward strand.
ACGCCGCCGGACAGCGGTTCCTCTTTCGCGCCCATCCCGGGCAAGGGCTGACCACCCTGGCCGACTGGCTCGCCTTCATCGACCGGCCCGGGATGGCGCTCCGTGCCGAGCATGGCCTCACCGTCAGCGTGCAGGAGGTGCAGCAGACGATGACTGCTGCCACCGACGATCAGGGCCTGTCGCTGCGTGCCCGCTTCCGCGGCAGCGACGAGGACCGGTACGTCACCTCCGGCGGTCACGCCTTCTCCCGCCGCGCCTTGTGCTGAGCAGTTGCGAGGGCGGCGCGTACTCTTCGCCGGTACACGCCGCCCTCGCACTTCACTCCCCAGTCGAGTCCCGTCTGCCCGCGGCCGGGCCACTCACACCGCCCCGGCCCGGTGAACGGGACCCCGTACAGCCGGGCGCCTCCTCTCGGCCGGCTGTCCCAGGGCCGCCCCGGCGGGGCAGCGGGGCGGGCGGCAGCAGGTCGGCCGCGGCTTGGGGGTCAGCTGTGGTAGCTGATGTAGCCGTTGCCGTCGCGGTCGTTGGCCGTCTTGGTGTAGGAGTGCACGTCCGCGCGGGCGCCGGAGGGCTTGTACAGGTAGATGGTGTCCTTGTCGTTGTTCCACAGGAAGTTGCAGTTGTCGCGGTAGACGACGTTGCCCGCGTCGGAGTCGGTGCCGTGGCCGCCGCGCAGCTTGATGTAGTCGCCGGGCTGCAGGTAGTGGTTGGCGGTGAAGGCGAAGCGGTTGCCGGCGGCGTCCTTGACGACGTAGCCCTTGAGGTTGACGGTCGCCGACGCGGAGTAGTTCTTGACCGTCAGGTACTCCTCGTCGGTGTTGCCCGTCGAGCAGCTGTTGGAATCGGGTCCGGGGGCGTCGTACTGGATCCCGCGGACCTTCACAGCGGAGCTGTACTCGGCGGCCTGCGCCGACGCGGCAGGGATCAGGGCGGCCAGGGTTCCGGCGGTGACGGCGGCGGCCAGGATCGAACGGATACGCAAGAGAGTGCTCCCCCTACAGGTGAACGAACGCTGCTACGTGGGAGGGGACCGGCAGGAATCTGTCCTGGTTGCACGGCGAACAGCCTGTCACTCTTTCGGGTGACTTCGGTGGACCGCCGGAAGGATGTGCAGTCTTTCAAGCCCGGGGGCTTCGCACCACTGGCAGCAGCTGGCGTTTCGCAGCCCCTGCCAGTGGCCCTGCTCACCCTTCGCGCGATGGCCAGGGGAACATCCCTGCGTAGGATGTTTTCGAGCAGAACGGTGTGGGGTGATCAGTTCTCCGAGGGGATGCGGGCGGCGATCTCCTTCGCCAGCCGGTTTGCCTCCTGCGACAGCGGCCCCTCTCCCTCTTGTGCGATGGTCAGCAGCAGCCGCAGCAGGTCGTGCGCTTCCTCGAGCGTCAGCAGCGCCAGCCGCTCGGCGGTGTGGTCCACCGGCGCGAAGTCGATCTCGTCGAGGTCGAGGTGCTCGTAGTCGTCCATATCCTCGGCAACGGCTGTGCCCGCCCGCCGGTCACGGGCCGGCCCGGTGCGGTGCGGGCGGTGCGGTAGGACCATTGCCACCACGCGGGTGATGTCCCTCGCAACAGATCGTGTCGGGGCTGCGCGGGCCGCTATCAACGGCACATGATCTCCATCGTGTTGCGCGGCCTTGCCGCCGCCGTGCTCGCCGTCCTGCCCCTGGTCGTCTCCCCCGCTTCCGCGCACGCGGCGGAGGTCCTGCCGCTGGCCGAGGCGGTCGCCCGCCTGCCGGTAGGAACGGAGTCCCGCGAGGGCTACAGCCGGGACAGCTTCCGGCACTGGAACACCGGGCTGGATCCGGCCGACGGCTGTAACACCCGCGCCGAGGTCCTCATCGACGAGGCCATCGAGACCCCCGCCGTGGGGGCCGGCTGCCGCCTGACGGGTGGACGCTGGTTCTCCTACTACGACGCCATCTGGGTGACCTCCGCCTCGAGCCTGGACATCGACCACATGGTCCCCCTCGCCGAGGCCTGGGACTCCGGCGCCTCCGCATGGAGCGCTCAGCGCCGTGAGGCCTACGCCAACGACCAGGGCGCCCCGCAGTCGCTGGTCGCGGTCACCGCCGGCTCCAACCGCTCCAAGGCCGACCAGGACCCCGCCCAGTGGCTGCCGCCCGCCGCCGACGTGCACTGCCGCTACACCGCCGAATGGGTCGCCACCAAACTCCGCTGGAACCTGACCGCCGACACCGCCGAGCGGGCCGCACTGACCGAGCTGGCCGCCGCCTGCCCCGACCAGGCCGTCAGCTACGAGCCCGCCTCTTAGATCACGCCAGGCCCGGGTGCCCCCGCAGGAAGCAGCTCCGCCCCGGCCAGGTGGCCGGGGCGGAGCTGATCAGCTTGTGTGGTCGCGAAGGGCGGTCGCCTACGCGGCGAAAGGCTCTGCAGGGCTTCAGCCGAACGATCGTCCCTGCAGGCAATAGGTGAGGCCCGGGGACACTGTCCCCTCCACGACCACACCCCGCACAACCACGCCCGCCCGCGGATTGTTCCCACCCCCTCTCCCCCACCGCGTCAAAGGAGCTCCGCGCCCGGCGGGCACCCTGCGTCCCGGCTCGGGGGACACGGAACGCAGGGGCCGCATCAATTCTTCTCCACCCAGGCGCGACGCGGATGCACCGCGCCGCGCCGACACCATCACCGCGGCGAACACGCGGCTCATCACCGCCCAAGCCGACATCCCGATCGTGCGCTACTGGGGCGACGGGCTGCTCGCCTCCGTGGACGGGCTGCGGTTCGTCATCCCCGTCCGCACGGTCAGCGCAGCGCCGTCGCCGAAGTATTTCGGGTTCAAGCGCAGCATCACCTGGCTCAACGCGGTCAACGACCAGGTCGCGGGCATTGGGCAGATGGTCGCGCCCGGCACCCCGCGCGACTCCCTGCATATTCTGGACGCGCTGCTGCACTTCGATGGCAGGGTCAAGCCGGAGATGGTAGCGACCGACAACGCCTCGTACTCCGGCATGGTGTTCGACCTGCTCGAGATCCTCGGCTACAACTTCAGCCCCAGGTTCCGCGACCTACACGACCAGCGGTTCTGGCGGGCCACCATGCCCAGCGTCGAGACCGGCAGCTATGGCACGCGGGAGGATCTGGCCCGCAACCGCGTGAACCCGAACAAGGTGATCACGCACTGGCCGGACATACTGGAGGTCGCCGCTTCCCTGGTCACCAACCAGGTCCGCGCCTACGACCTGCTGCGCATGTTCGGACGTGAGGGGCGCCCGACCCTGCTGAGGGCGGCATTCGCGGAGTACGGGCGGATCGCCAAGACCGAGCACCTGCTCCGCGTGGTCGACCCGGTCGACGACACCTACCGCCGCCAAATGAACCGGCAGCTCACCGTGCAGGAGTCCCGCCACAAACTCGCGAGGGACGTGTGTCACGGAAAGCGCGGCACCATCCACCAGGCGTACCGCGACGGCCTGGAGGACCAGCTCGGCGCGCTCGGCCTGGTCCTAAACGCCATCGTCCTGTGGACGACGAAATACATCGACGCCGCCGTCCCCCAGCTCCGCGCCGAGGGCCACGAACTGCGGGACGAGGACATCGCCCGGCTCTCCCCCCTCAAGCACCGCAACCTGAACCTGCTCGGCCGCTACAGCTTCACCGCCAGCGTCCCGACTGCCGGCGCCCTGCGCCCGCTGCGCGACCTGGAGGCGCCGGAGCTGGACGAGGACGACGACGGGAGTGAGAGAGACTGAAGCGGCCGGGGCGATGCCGGGGGAGCGATTTCGGCATCGCCAACGTCGTGTGATGCGGCGGAGGATCGGACCGATGGCGGTGATGCTTCTCGCCGTGAGGCTTGCTACCGGGTGCGTTGCTGGGTTTCGGCGAGCCGCGCGAGGGCGGCGGCCATGCCGGGCAGGATGTCGGCGGGGATGTGGTCGAGGACGCGCTGGCGGGCGCTGGCTAGGTGGGTGGGCTGGGCGGCCCGCAAGGCCCGGAGGCCGGGTTCGGTAAGGACGGCTTCGCTGCCGCGGGCGTCCCGGCCGTGGCGTTCCTTGCGTACCATGCCGTGGCGCGCAAGCCCCTCGACGATACGAGTGATGCGAGAGGGCGTCAGGCCGGAAGCCGCGGCCAGCGCGGACATGCGCATACGGTGCTCGGGTGTTTCGCTCAGGAGCAGGAGGACGGCGAATTCGGTCATGGTCACGCTGGTGCGGGACATGTCCTCCTCCAGCAGGCGCGGCAGGGAGTGCACCAGGCGGCCCAGGCTCTGCCATAGCAGCAGTTCGTCGCCGGTGAGGTGATCGGTCGCGGGTGAGGTGTCGGCCATGCCTCTACTCTATTTGACGAAGCAAGCAACTAGGGTAATTATTGCTGAAGCAAGCAATTAAGGAGGCTGGGGTTATGAGTACCTTGGCATCAGCCCCGGCGGGGTTCGAGCACGCGCGGGCCGACCTCGATGGCGTGCGTATCCACTACGTGACCGGCGGAGCGGGCCCCGTGGTGGTTCTCGTGCACGGCTGGCCGTTCACCTGGATCGAATGGCGTGCGGTCATGTCGCTGCTGGCCGAGCATGGATTCACCGTCATCGCGCCCGACCTGCGTGGCTCGGGCGACTCGCAGATCCCGGCCGGGCACTGGACCAAACGCGAGGAGGCCGGTGACCTCCACCGGCTCCTGCGGCACCTCGGCCACGAGCGCGCCTTCGTCATCGGCACCGACGTCGGCACCATGACCGCGCACGCCTGGGCCCAGCACCACCCCGCGGACGTGGAGCGGCTCGTGCTCAGCGAGGCGTTCCTGCCTGGCTTCGGTCTGGAGGAGCACATGAACCCCGCAACCGGCGGTTCATGGCACTTCGGGTTCCACGCGCAGAGCGAGCTGGCAGCCATGCTCACCGCTGGCAAGGAGGAGCAGTACCTGGCCGGGTTCTGGTCGGTGATGACCTGCGGCGGCATCACTGACGCCGACCGCGCGGACCTGCTACGCGTCTACACGCGGCCCGACGCGATGCGCGGAGGGTTCGAGCACTACGCCACCCTCGTCGAAGATGGGCAGCGGGCCCGCGCCGGGGACCGCCTGGCCATGCCCGTTCTCGTCCTGAACGGCGAGCATGGACTGCCTCAGAGCATCCTGCTGGACGGCGCCCGCGACATCGCTGACGACGTGCGCGCCGACATCGTCCCGGACGCGGCCCACACATTCGCTGCCGACAACCCCGCCTGGACGGCCGACCGGCTCGCCCGGTTCTTCTCCATCACACCCGCCGCCTGACACGCGAAGACCCCCGAGTGCCGCCCCGAAGTCGGAGCCGTCGGGCACAGTGCGGCGGGTGATCTTCCCCGTGGTCGGTGGTGAAAAGACGTTCAAGGCCCTGGCGGCGGAGATTGCGGCGAACGAGGCCCGCTATAAGACCCGGGTGCGCACGGTGCTGCGCTCGTCGTACTCGGCGCACTGGCGGCGGATGCTCGCGCCACTGCTGAAGGCGCTGGAGCTGAAGTGCAACAACACCGCCTATCGGCCGGTGATGGATGCGATCGACCTGCTGAAGCGGTATCTGGAGCAGCCGCTGAAGGAGGGCGCGTTCTTCGACCCGGCGGAGACGGTGCCGCTGGAGGGCGTGATCCCCGAGCAGTGGCGGGTGGCGGTGGTGGACGACAAGGGCCGGGTCGAGCGCATTCCGTACGAGCTGTGCGTGCTCGTGTCGCTGCGGGATGCGCTGCGGCGCCGCGAGATCTCAAGCGATCGAGGAACTCGGGCGGGCGGTGCGCACCTCGTTCGTCTGCGACTACCTCGCCGACGTCGAGCTGCGGCAGGAGATCCACGAGGGCTTGCAAGTCGTGGAGAACTGGAACAACGCGAACAAAGACTTCTTCTACGGCAAGGACGGCGACCTCGCCGGGCAGGACAAGGAGTCCCAGGAGGTGTCCATGCTCGCCCTCCACTTGCTCCAGTCCGCCCTGGTCCACGTCAACACGCTGCTGATGCAGCAGGTCCTCGCCGACCCGAAGTGGGCCGACACGCTCACCGATGCGGACCGGCGGGCACTGTCGCCGTTGTTCTGGACGCATGTGAACCCGTACGGCAGGTTCGAGCTGGACATGAACAGCCGCCTCGACCTGGGCCTGGAGTTGACCCCAGCAGCGACGGTGCCCGGCCCGCGCGCTTCCGAGGGCCAGGGCGCCAGGGCATCCACCTGACCAGAGCCGGGCGCACGGTGGAGGGGCCGGACGGGTGCGCCGCTGTGCGTACATCGTCTGAATCCACTCCGCCGCCCCGCCCTTGGCGGTGATCTTCCCGCGCTCGTCCTGCAGGTACAGGTCCTCGGATGAGGACGGCGCCAGCCGGGGAAGGGAAGCGGCCGTGCTCAGAGCACGGGGCCCTCGGCGGCCGCCAGCATGTTCTCGATGAGGTCAGCAGCGCGCGGGGTGCCGCCCTCGGCCCGGGTAGCGGCCTGCAACTGCTTGGACCGGTCAACGCGTTCCGGATCCGTGACCAGGTCATTCAGCGCCGCGCGAAGGGTCTCGGCGATGGCGTCAGCGGTGTCCACACGGCGGGCGACGCCGAGTTCCACGAGCCGGTCGGCGTTCATGAACTGCTCGGCTCCCTGCGGCACGGCGATCATGGGAACGCCGGCGAGGAGCCCTTCGCCGCAGCCGCCCATGCCGGCGTGGGTGACGAAGGCGTCGGCCTGTTCCAGGACTGCCCGCTGCGGGATCCAGGAGTGCACTTCGACGTTGGGCGGGATGGTGCCGAGTTCCTCCGGGTCGGTGTACTTTCCGATCTGGAGTACGACGTGCCAGCCGGGCAGGTCGCCGAAGGCCGCGATGCACTGGCGGTAGAACGCGGGCTGGCGCGTGTACGCGGAGCCGAGCGAGATCAGCAGCACGTTGTCCGCGGTCGCCGGGCGGGTCCAGCCGTCCGTGTCCGCTCGGGTGTCGAAGCAGGGGCCGACGAAGGTCACCGTGTCGGTGTCGACTCGATCGGCGTGCGGCTGCATCGCTCGCGGGATCAGGGCGAGGGCTCGGGCGGGTGGGCCGGAGAACGTGTCCACGTCCGTGGTGGTGGCGCCGCAGTCGGCGAGCCACCGTGCGAACCTGTCCCGGTACGCGTCGGCGCCGGGCAGCTTCCGCAGATGCGCCGCGACTTCCTCCTGGTAGCCGTCCCAGCCGACGAACGTCGGGGACAGTTGCAGGAGGGGACGGCCCTGGGCTTCGGCGAGGGCGCGCGCGGCATAGGCGCCGATGTCGTAGAGGTACAGGTCGGCCGGATCGTCGTCGTAGGCGGCGCGCAGTTGCGGGAGCGCCTGGACGGCGTCGTCGAGGAAGAGGCTCGCCGCGGCGATGGGATCGGCAGGCCAGGCGTTGTCCTCGACGGGCAACGTGGAGGTGCACGGCACCAATTCCGCGCCGGCGGATTCGATCCGGTCGGCCACGATCGGGTCGTTGGCGTAGGTGACCCGGTGCCCGCGGGCCACCAGCTCACGGATGAGCGCGAGGCTGGGCAGGACATGGCTGACGATGGGGACGCCGACCATCGCGATATGGGCGCGGGGACGGGACATGGGCGATCACTCGTTTCTGGCGCGGGACGGGTGCGGGCGGTGTGGCGAGGACGCGGTGTCAGGGCTGGTCGATCTGCGCGGCGGCCTCCTCCATGTCGGCGACGGTCCCCGACATGATCGTCCGTACATGCCGGGTGATGGACTGCACGGGCCAGTCCCACCACGCCACGGCGAGGAGCCGGGCGATGTCCGCAGCGTCGTAGCGGGTGCGGATGAGCCGGGCGGGGTTGCCGCCGACGATGCCGTAGTCGGGGACATCGCCGGTGACCACGGCGCCGGCGGCGATGATCGCGCCGTGGCCGATGCGTACACCGGGCATGACCGTGGCGCCGTGGCCGAACCACACGTCGTTGCCGACAACTGTGTCGCCCCGGCCGGGCAGGTCGGTGATCAGGTCGAAGTGCTCCGCCCAGGAGCCCCCCATCGTGGGGAACGGGAAGGTGGAAGGACCGTCCATGCGATGGTTTGCGCCGTTCATGATGAACCGGGTGCCCGTCCCCAACGCGCAGTACTTCCCGATGACAAGCCGCTCGGGGCCGTAGTGGTACAGGACGTTGCGCGTCTCGAATGCGGTCGGGTCGTCCGGATCGTCGTAGTAGGTGAAGTCACCGACCTCGATCAGCGGCGACTTCACCAGCGGCTTGAGCAGAACCACGCGCGGGTGCTCGGGCATCGGGTGGAGCACGGTGGGGTCAGCGGGAACGGGCGGCATCGCGAAGGCGGTTCCTCTCTAGCGGACCTAGAGCGACAACTGTCGCATTAAGATGCTGGCACAGCCCTGCCGTCTTGATCAACCGGATACTGATTGCCGATGACAGACCCACTGGACACGACGTCGGACCGCCGTCCGGGCGGTCGCACCTCCCGCATCCGCGCCCAGGTTCTCGATGCGGTGCGCACCGAACTCGCTGAAGGCGGTCACGAAGGACTCACCATGGAGGGTGTGGCGACGCGGGCCGGAGTGCACCGCGCCACGGTCTACCGGCGTTGGCGCGATGTTGGCGGCCTGCTCGCCGACGTCATCAACGCCGCCGGCGAGATCGACTGGCAGCCGCCGGACACCGGCTCCCTGCGCGGTGATCTGACGGCCCTCAACCAGGAGATCCAGGAATCCCTGGTCGTACAGCCGTCGCTCGCCATCGCCCTGATGGCCGCCTCGTTCCACTCCGAACAAGCCGCGCGGGCCCAGACGAAGTTGTGGACGGACCGGTACGCCCAGTGCGAGATCCTCGTCGAGCGCGCCACCGAGCGCGGTGAACTCCCCGCACAGCACACGGACGCGCGGAGTCTGTTGATCGCCGCCACTGCGCCCCTCTACCACCAGCTAGTGCTCCTGCGCGCCGATCCGGACCCCCAACTCCCGGAACAGGCCGCGGAGGCGGCAGTCCTGGCGGCTGCCGCGGGGGCCTTCTCCGTCCGTCGGGAAGAGAGCGTGTGATTGAGGAGATAGGGAGCAAACAGCCGCGAGGTCAACTTTTGAGGGCTCACCTACGGCGGCGGGCGGCCGGGTCGCGCTCGGCGACGTGCCGGGCGACCGCGTCCACGCCGGGGCGGGCGTATCGCTCCAGGGAGCGGACGGAGGCGTGGCGGGAGCGGGCCAGCAGCATTGGGGTGGAGGTGCCGCCCTCGGCGTCGTGGGTGAGCGCACTGTGGCGGAGCCGGTGCAGGGTCCAGTCGTCCAGGCCCTCGATGTCCTCGGGTGAGGCGAGGTCCTCGGATGAGGCGAGCGGGTTGGCCAGAGCCGGGTGTTCTCCTCGAAGATCTCCTCAGCCCGACGGTAGGAGAGCCGGGCATGGCCGGTCTCCGGGCACACGTCCATCGTCGGCGTTCCGGCGGGGGCCCTGCGGCCGGTGAGGAACAGCGGGCCGTGGTTACGGCCGGCGATCAGCCGGGGCAGCAGTTGGGCGGCGCCGGACTGCCAGTGGATCCACTCGGTCGCCCCGCTCTTGGCCAGGGTCCGGCCGCGCTTGTCGCCCGGGTGCAGGTCCTCGACGTTCAGGCACAGGATCTCCTCCGCCCGGGCCGCCTATTCGTAGAGCATCTTCTCCCGCAGCGCGACGTCCAGGCGCCAAAGGGCGGCGATCTGGTTCTCCGAGAAGGCCTTCGTGCAGTCCGGCGGCGCCGGGCGCCACTCCATGCCGATCGTCGGGTCGCAGGCGATCCAGCTCTGCCGCTGCCACCAGCCGATCGCCTTGCGCGTGATCGACAGCTCCCGGTGACGGTGTCGGCGTCCATCTCGTCCGCCCGCGCCGCCGCCAGCTCGGCCAATACCTCCGGCAGCACCGGGTGGTCAATCGCGGCGATGGGGATTAGGGGCGGCTTCGCGCCGCGCCGGGCGGGCCCGGTCGGCGCGCGCTCGCCGGCGAACATCCACCCCCACGTCGTCAGTGGGATCCGGTAGATCCGCGCGGAGGACTTCGCGATGCCCGCGCCGGTGAGGTACCGCTCGACCGCCGCGGTGTACGTGGCCGGAGGGGCGGACATAGGCACGACGCGGGCGCGCGGCAATCGAAGCGCGCCTCCTGCTCTGAGTTCGATTGCTAGTTCGATCGCCACGCCTGGCCTGCCCTTCCGGCACTGCCGCAGCAAATGCGTACACCTCGCCCTGGCGGCCGGAGTGGTTCGCCGCAGCCCGCGATGATCGCGGTAAGGGATCCGCCGCAGTAAATCCGGCATTTACTGCGGCAGCGCCCTGACGAGACATCAGGCCACGAAAGTCCGATAAGCCGACCCCGAAACGGAACCGTCGTTGCCAACCGCTGCACCGTCAACCTTCACGGCGAACACAGCCCCGAGCGTTACCCAGCGCTACATGTCCGTTCGCCGTAGCTATACGAGAACAGGGCCGATGAAGGGGACGCACGCGGTGCCCCAGGTCGTCATCGTCGGCAAGCTCTGCTCCTACGGCGCCGCCTATCGCGCGGTCATGCCCTCCGTGGAGCACCGCTCGCACAAGGGGACTGAACAACCGGGCGGAGAACAGCCGTCAACCAGCGAGGCAACGTGAACGGGCGATGAAGGGCTTCCGCTCGGCGAGCCCCACTCAAAGGTTCCTGCCCTCGCTCAGTAGTACCCCGCCCCGCTTCCGGCCCTGCCGTCACCTGATGACCGCCTCCGGACACCGAGTCGGACTGACAGTCCGCTTCGCGGTATGGGACCAGATCACCGACTCTGCCGGTCAGCCCACCACGGCCGACACCCACCAGTGTCGCGCTCGGCTCACTGCTCGTGCTGATTCTCAGAGTCTTCCGCACCATCCTGGCCATGGCCCGCGACCCTCACTTGCCACACGCCCTGGCCGCCGTCCACCCGAAGTTCCGGGGTTCCGCACCGCAGCAATCTCCTCGTCGGTGCTGTCGTGGCCGTGGCGGCCGCGTCCCGGAGGGCGGGCGCGGAGCGATCGTTTCTCCTCCTTCGATGTCCTGGTTTACTACGCTGTCGCCAACGCCTCCGTCTGGACCCTTGCACCGGACGAGGGCCCCCGGCGCAGGTCGTCCCGGTGCTGGGCACCGGGCTGTCCGGGCCGCACCCGGCCGGGGTGCGCGAGTCGCTCGGCTCCGCGCTGCTGGCGGCCGGCGGGCTGGCGCTGGCCGCGCGCCGGAGGTCACCGCTCGTGGTCCTGGCCGTCACCGGCCTGTGCGCGGTGGGCCACCAGGCAGCCGGTTTCGACGTGCTCGCCGTCTCCTACCTGGTCGCGGTCTACGGCGCGGTGCGCGCCGGGCACCGCACGGTCGCACTGGCGGCGTCCTCGGGCCTGCTGGCCGTGCTCCACCTCACCGCCCTGGTCTTCCAGGACGGATCCGCGCGCGAGGTCGTGGCACAGGCCCGGAGCACCCTCGAGCTCGCCTGGCTGATCGCCGCGTTCGCCGCCGGGGAGGCGGTGCGGCAGGCCGAACGGCGGGCGGACGAAGCCGAACGCACCCGTGAGGAGACGGCGCGCCGCCGGGCCGACGAGGAGCGGCTGCGCATCGCGCGGGAGCTGCACGACTCGCTCACCCACCAGATCTCGGTCATCAAGGTGCAGTCCGTGCACGGTAAGCGGTGAAGCGTCGTGAATGGCGGCGGGACTCAATGTTCACGTTTGCCGTGCCAATGTCAGGTCCGCGGTCTGCTGATGGGACAGCAGCCGGCAACAGCCTGAACGGTGTGACTCATGTGCTCGCGGCCGCCAAGGTGGCGGGCCAGAGCACGCCAGTTCTTCTGATGGTCATGTAGACGCACTTCGGGGCGGCAGTCTCCTTCAAAAAGGAGGCCGCGGACACGGCACATGGTGGGAAGCAGCGCCACGAAGGGCGCGCACCACATTCGCACACGTCTCTGACCAGATCCAGCGCATCCCATTACAGGGGCAGCGTTATCCCCAGCTGCTGCATTGCGCTCGATGGCGGGCCACCTTCGGAGCGCTCCGTCTTGTAGCCCTTCACTCGAGGTTCGAGGGTCTGCGGGTCAACAGCTTCGGCAGGAGCGCTCTTGGCGTACAGCCCGTCGGGTTCGCTGTCGCGGTCGTGCGGCAGCAGCCAAAAGACACGGCGGCGGAAGGTGCCGGATGCACGGGAAGCTTTCGCTTGCTGGCTGAGGATGGCATAGCCGACCATGCGGCCGGGACGGTGGTAGGCGGGCTTGCCCTTGCGGGTGGGCAGCCGGTCCAGGCTTTGGCGGACGTAGTCGAGGTTGTCGATGTCCTCCAGCCACACCAGCTCGGTCTCGTGGCTGATCTCGTCCTCGGTGATCAGGGAGCTCATGAGCCGTCCTTCTCCTGGTCGGTGAGCAGTCCGATGCCGGGGTAGTGCTTGCGCTGGTTGGACAGGATCATCTCCTTGGGCGAGGCCAGTCCTACGAGTTCCCGGGTGCGGGCGGCGAACGCCCTGGAGGACATGACCGGTGCTCCTTCATTCTGGCACCAGCTCTTGTAGGCAGCGTAGAGCGCCGTCTGCTCGGCTCGCAGGTCCGGGCCGAGGACGCAGCATTCTTCATAGAAGCGGCCGGTGTGGTCTTCGGTTTCGGCGTAGGCGGTGGTGGCGATGCGGACGCGTTCTGGGCCGGTCAGGTCGCGGTCTCCGACGAGGTAGCGGCGAGCGCCGTCGATGAGCCAGCCCAAGATACCGGGGCCTTCTTCGGTGACGAGGATGTCGGCCAGGTTGTCGATTTTGCGGTGGTCGGGGACGACGCGTTCGAACGGGATCAGGCGCATGCGGCGCCAGAAGGCGAACCCGCCGGTGCCGACTTCGGGGCGGTGGTTGCCCAGCAGCCAGAGCTTGTGAGTGGGTTCGAAACTGAAGAAGTCCTGCCGCATGCGGCGTGCCTTGATCCGGTCGCCTCCGGTGAGCAGTTTCACCCGCGCCTCGTCGAACTTGTCGCCGGGCTTGACCTCAGAGCAGACGATGACGCGGCGGCCGTGGAGCTCGGCGAGGTCGGTGGGGTGGCCTTCATAGGGGCGGGCCATGAGGAAGCCGGGTGGGGCGGCGTCGGCGTAGTCGCCGAGGAGTTTCATCAGGACGTCCAGGAGGACAGACTTGCCGTTCTTGCCAGAGCCGAAGAGGAAGGGCAGGATTTGGCCGCCGACGTCGCCGGTGACGGAGTAGCCGAGCAGCAGCTGCAAGTAGTCGATCATTTCCCGGCCTTCGGCGTCGTCGCCGAAGGTGTCGGTCAGGAATCTCTGCCACCGGGGGGTCGGTACATGCTGCGGGCCGACGGCGGTGGAGCGGGAGTGAAAGTCCTTGTTGGGGTCCGGGGTTTTGACCAGGCCTGTGCGCAGGTCGACAATGCCGTCGGGGGTGCACAGGGCGTAGGGGTCGGCGTCCAGGAGGGCGGCGTTGAGGACCATGCCTGGGGCGGATTTGGCCTGGGTGAGCATGGCGTTGATGCCGGTGGTGGACAGGGCGCGGCGGCGGTGCTGTTGCAGGGCGGTGGTGGTGTAGACGCCACGGGAGTCGTGGGTGGCGATGGCTTCGGCCAGGTCGCCAGCCGCCCACAGGACGGTGTCGTCTTCGTCGATCTGCCAGCGGGTGGTGTCCCAGCGGTACCAGCCGATGCCGGGCACATGCCGATAGTCGTTGGCATACAGCTTGACGAACAGCTTGGCGTTGCCGCGGTCGCTGAGCGTATCGGGCAGCAACCCGTCCGCAGTCGCTTCACCGGCTGGGAGGCGACTGGTATCGGTCCGGGTGGGGCGTGGCACGGCAGCGGCGCCCTGGGCGCGGATCTGGGCGGCCACAGCTTCGGGGTCGAACTCGAAGAGCATGTCTGGCTTGGGCGACGTCACGGGCGCCTCCCGTTGCCGTGCAGGGGGCGCTTGAGGCCGGCGGTCAGGCCGCTGCGAATGATCTGGTCGATGCGCCGTTCCTGTCCGGGGCGAGCGGCGAGTGCGGCTTCCTTGAGGGCTTGTTCGGCTTCTTCCTGGGGCAGGCGGCCAGCGGCGATAAGCCCTCCGAGGGTATAGGCGGCGCGGTTGAGGGTGTCGGAGAATCCGGCGCCTTCGGCGACCTGACCGCACGCCTCCACTGGGGCCAGCACTGTCTCGAGGGTGTGCTGCAAACGGTCGCGGCCGCCGCCTGCGGCGAGGATTGCCTGCCGGGCACGCGGCGGGACCGGCCTGGGTGCGGGGGTGTTAGGGGCGGGCAGATGGCCGGTGCGCTCAAGTTCCTGGGCGAGCCAGAAGGGGAGGGCTGCTGGCTCGCGGACGTCGCCGACAGGGGTGTAGGTGCCGTGGCGTGTGGTGGTGCCGGGGGCGATGATGTAGCTGCCGTGGGCGCGGATGTCGACCTGCCATGCCAAGGCCCTGCTGGGGCTGGAGCCTACGGAGGACTGCCAGCGGTGGCCGTCTCCGGCCCGGTACCAGACGTGCAGGCCTCCGGAGGGAGTGCGTACGCGCAGGGTGGTGGCATCGTCGGCGGGGCTGGGCTGGCCGCGCAGTGCGGCCAGGACGGCGAGGGTGTGGAAGCCGTTGGCCAGGCCTGTGAGATCGACGTGGTCGGCGATGGGGATGCCGGGCAGGATTCGGTCCCGCGTGGGCGGCTGAGCGGGGTGGGCGTCAATGTCGAGGACGATCAGGCCGGCTGGGCCGCAGGAGACTCCGATGCCGAACTGAGGGTTGGCACTCCACCACTGCTGGATGCGGTCCTGGTCGAGGGTTGCCGCGTAGAAGCCGTGACACCAGCGGCCTGCCGGCAGACACGGACATGCAGCAGGTGGATGGGGGTTATCGCGGCAGTCGCTGCAGTTTGCGGCGGGTGTTTTACGGCCTGCGGCGAGGGGGTGCACGGGCCAGCCGCGGCGTGCGCACCAGCGGGCCGTGGCCAGCGACGGCTCAGCGACTGAAGGCTCGAGGGCATGCTGCTGTGAGTCGCTGCGAGGAATCCGCAGCTCAGCAGGCATCTGCACCCCTTATTAGCGACCGAAGCGACTCAACGACAGACACAGACTAGCGAACCTTGCTGGCGAGGTTGTGGAGCACATGCGAAAAGGCCGCGCTGCCGTGTCGATGATGGGACCGGATGACTGCCTGCCAGCGACTGAAGCAGGCGGGGAGCGACCGAACCATCTTCGGTCGCTCCTGCCAGGCGTGGGAGAAAGAGCAGCTCAGAGGGGCTCTGACATGCGGATCAGCGACTGAAGCGACTGAAGCTTCCTATATATAACGCACACGCGCGCACATGAATGTCTTCATATACCTGGAACTTCAGTCGCTTCAGTCGCTGTGCTCCCACTCATAACCCTCTGACCTGCGGTTTTCCTCTGCTCGCAGGCAGCGACCGAAGAGTCGCTGAGTCGCTGGCTTTCAGTCGCTCAGCCAAGACCGACCGCAGCGACCCAAGCGACTGAAGCGACTGAACACCAGACCCTGCTCCCTGCCCTGATCCGTATCCCCTTTCCCCGGCGTGGGTCGCTTCAGTCGCTCAACCTTCACCTCACGCGACCCCTCCCCCACCACTGGCCTTCTTCAACCAAGCTCCGCGCCAGCCAGGGCACTCAACGACCCAACCGCGGTCCCCTGACGGCTTTCGGGTGTGAGTAGTTGAGGTACAGGAAATCCCGGTGAGAACGATCATGGTCGTCTAGCACGCGTGATCGGCCTGGTGCGGGGGTTCGGAGGAAGATCCTCGATTGCTGTCGGGGCATGGCTACCGTCCGCCGCATGCCGGTGGAGTTTTTAACTGATGAGCAGGCTGAGGCGTACGGGACGTTCGCCGAGGTGCCCACCCGCCCGGAGCTGGAGCGGTTTTTTTCCTCGACGATGACGACCGTGACCTGATCGCCCTGCGTCGTACGGACGCACATCGCCTGGGCATGGCCTTGCAGATCTGCACGGTCCGCTACATCGGCCGGTTCCTGGGTGAGGACCCACTGGTGGTGCCGTGGGAGGCCGTGGAGTACCTGGCCGGGCAGCTCGGCATCGCCGACGCCTCGTGTGTGAAGCGGTACCCGGAGCGCCGGTCGACGGTGTACGAGCACGCGGCGGAGATCCAGAAGCGGTTCAAGTACCGGGACTTCACCGATCGGAAGTGGGGGCGGGAGTTCCGCGGCTTCCTGTACGGGCGGGCGTGGACGCATGCCGAGGGGCCGGTGGCGCTGTTCAACCACGCGGTGACGTGGCTGCGGAAGAACCGGGTGCTGCTGCCCGGCGTTTCGGTGTTGGCACGGCAGGTGTCGCAAGCCCGGACGGTTGCCGAGCGGCGCTTGTATGAGGCGGTGGCCCGCGCCGCGTTGCGGGCCGATCCGTCGCTCGCGCCGGCGCTGGCTGAGCTGCTGGTCGTGCCGGAGGGCAAGCGGGTCTCTGAGCTGGAGCGGCTGCGTACTCCGCCGACGAAGTCGACGGGTACGGCGATGGTGCGGGCCATGGAGCGAGTGGAGGAGATCTCGGCGTTCGCGCTGGGGCGGGTGAACCTGTCCCGGGTGCCGGTGAACCGGCTGTCCACGCTGGCCCGGTACGGACAGTTGAGCAAGGCGCAGACGATCGAGCGGGCGCCGGAGCCGCGGCGGACCGCGCTGTTGGCGGCGGTGGTGCGTCAGTTGGAGGCTCAGGCGGTCGATGACGCGCTGGACCTGTTCGCGGTGCTGATGGCGAACCGGTTGATCAGCACGACCCGCCGGGCGTCAGACCGGGACCGGCTGGCGATGCTGCCTCAGCTGGAGAAGGCGGCCCGCATCCTGGCGAAGGCGTCGAAGATCCTGACCGAGGAGCTGGATCTGGTCGCCGCGGCCGGGACGGACCTGGACGTCGGCGCGTTGTGGGCGGCGATCGAGGAGACTGTGCCGCGTACGGCGGTCGCGACCGTGGAGGTCCTGGTGCCGGAGCACGACGGGTCGGCCGAGGCAGCGATGTGGGAGAAGCTGGCCCTGCGCTACAACACCGTCCGGCCGTTCCTGTCCCTGCTGGGTGAGTCGGACGCGCTCGGTGCGGCCCCGGCCGGGTGGCGGGTGCTTGCCGCGGTACGCCGGCTACCCGCGCTGTCGCGGCGGCGGGTCAAGGACCGGCCGCTGCTGCCCCGCGAGGTCGACGCCGAACTCGTGCCGGCGATGTGGAAGCGCGCGGTGTTCTCCAACGCCAAGCTGCCGCAGGGCGCGGTCGACCGTGACGCGTACGTGGTGTGCGTGCTGGAGCAGTTGCACCGCGCGCTGAACCGGCGGGACGTGTTCGCCTCGCCGTCGAGCCGGTGGGCGGACCCGCGCGCGAGGCTGCTGGACGGGCCGTGGTGGGAGGCGATGAAGGCGGACGTGCTGGCGGGCCTGTCCCTGTCCGGGGACGCCGTCGAGCACCTGGACCAGCTGGTCCGGGGCCTGGATGCCGCGTGGTGGCAGATGGCCGACCGGCTTCAGGAGGCCGGGGACGACGCGAAGGTGGAGGTCGTCATCCCCGAGGGCGGCGGCAGGGCCAAGTTGTCGGTGGACAAGCTGGGTGCGGTGGGTGAGCCGGAGTCGCTGACCTGGCTGAAGAACACCACCGGGGCGATGCTCCCTCGGATCGAGCTGCCGGACCTGCTGTTCGAGGTCCATTCCTGGACAGGGTTCCTCAACTCCTTCGGGCACGTCTCCGAGCGGCGCCCCGCATGGAGGGCCTGCTCGTCTCCCTGGTCGCGCTGCTGGTCTCGCAGAGCTGCAACATCGGCCTGACCCCGGTCATCGACACGGAGAACAAGGCGCTGACCCGCTCGCGCCTGTCCCACGTCGACCAGAACTACGTGCGCGTCGACACCATCGCCGCGGCGAACGCCGCGCTCATCACCGCCCAGTCCCGTATCGAGCTGGCCCAGATGTGGGGCGGCGGGCTGCTCGCCTCCGTCGACGGCCTGCGCTTCGTCGTCCCCGTCAAGACCATCAACACCGGCCCCTCGCCCAGGTACTACGGCTACAAACGCGGCGTGACCTGGCTCAATGCAGTAAACGACCAGGTGGCGGGGATCGGCGCGATGGTGGTGCGCGGCACGCCGCGCGACTGCCTGTACACGCTGGACACCCTGCTGAACCTCGACGGCGGGGTGAAGCCGGAGATGGTCGCGACCGACAACGCCTCGTACTCGGACATGGCCTTCGGCCTGTACAAGATGCTTGGCTTCCGCTTCGCCCCGCGCTTCCGTGACCTTGACGACCAGCGGTTCTGGCGGGCTGACCTGCCCGACGACGGGGAGACGTCGGCCGCTGGATACGGGCCGCTGGAGGCCGTCGACTGCAACAAGGTCAACCTCAAGCGGATCGTCACGCATTGGCCGGACATGCTCCGGGTCGCCGTCTACATGACGCTCGCAGGACTGCGCCTGGGCCAGTCCATCGCCGTCGTCGTCCAGCACGTCCAGCGCGACAACGCCGCCGGTCCCACCTGGCGTCTTCCCGCGAAGAACAACAGCTCCTCCGCCGTCACCCGCCTCCAACCCGTCCCTCGGCCGGTGGTGTGGGCGCTGGACGAGTACCTACCGGTACGCACCCACAAGGCCCCGCACTCCACCGAGACGACCGGCCTCCTGCTGCTGTCGCGCACCGGGCACGGCCTGGACCGAGTCACCTTCCCCCGACTGCTGCGCACCGTCGCCGCCACCCACCCCGACCTGAAGGACATCGCCCCCTTCCTCCTGCCGGACGTCGTCGCGCGCTCGCCAAGCCCGTTCGCCGAGGAGACGGATGCCGACGGGGACGGGCAGCGACCCGGTATCTGACCGCGCTCCAATTCACCGAGAACAGCCCCGTAATCACTGGCGCAGGGACGAGTGCGCACCGACAGGAGACTCATGGCCCCCCGGGGGGGGGGGGGGGGGGGGTACCTTCCCTGCAGGTGCAGGGACAACCCGTTGTTACCGACGACCCAGTGATGCGTTTCGGAGCTACCCCCGCGGGTGCGGGGACGACGCTCAGGCCGAGGAGGAGGCCGTGTTCTCGTATAGCTGCCGCCAGGTGGCGAGTAACGCTGAGTAATTACACGGGGCTGCGGTCGCGCTGCTGGAGCGGAGCACGGTGTGCAGCATGTCGTCGGTGATGACCGGCGGCCGGCCGCCGTGGTTGCCTGCGGGCCGCGGCGTCCAGCCCTTCGGGTGGCGGGTCCGGACGCGTCGGACCGCCGGATCAGTCGTGGGGGGTGTCGGCCGGATGTGTAGTCGGGGCGGGGGCGGTCTGCCAGGAGCTGAGGATCCGCAGTGAGTGGTCCTCAGGGGTGCCAGGTTCGGCGGTGAGGACCATGAACATGACGTCGGGGTCGTTCGGACTGGTCCAGGTGTCGCAGTCGAGGGTGAGGGGGCCGACGAGGGGGTGCCGGAAGCGTTTGAGGCCGTAGGTGGTGTCGGAGACGATCCGTCCGTTCCACCACTCGCGGAATTCGGGGCTGCGTACCGACAGCTCACCGACCAGCGTGGCCAGGCGCGGGTCGTCGGAGTTGCTGGCCGTCTCCATCCGCAGCAGTGCCGCGCTGAGCCGGCCCGCGTCCTCCCAGTCGGTGAAGAGGCTGCGCATGGCCGGGTCGAGGAACAGCAGTCTGGTGAAGTTGCGCTCGGATGGCGTCAGCTTGCCGAAATCCTGGTAGAGCGCCGCTGCGGCCGTGTTCCAGGCGAGGATGTCGTTGTAGCGGCCCAGCACCATCGCCGGCAAGTGGCCGAGGGCATCGAGCATCCACTGCACCGACGGCCGCACCCGATACCCCGCGCGGCGGCGCGGGGCGGGGGTCTTGCCCGCCAGCTCGTACAGGTAAGCCTGCTGTGCCTCGTCGAGCCGCAGCGCCCGCACCAGGGAGGCAAGGACGGTCGCGGAGGCCCGCACGCGCCCCTGCTCGATGCGGGTGTAGTAATCGGTACTCATCGTGGCAAGGCGGGCGACCTCGTCGCGGCGCAGCCCCGGGACACGCCGCAGGGTCCCGTCATCGGCGAGACCCACCTGCGCGGGCGTCAGCTCGGCCCGGCGAGCCTTGAGGAACGCACCGAACTCGGATCGGGATGAACGCGAATCGGACATGACACCACTATGCTTCCACCGTGCCGCGGACTCGGGCCATCAAGGGGGGAAAGAATCTTCCCCGGCACGCCTTTCCCCAGGCAGGAACCTTCCTCTCCCGCACACGGGGCACAGCGGGCACGGTGGGGTCATGCGAACCGATGTGACCTTCACCAGCGCCGGGATCACCCTCGCCGGCCACCTGCACACCCCCGACACCGCTGCCGACGGCCCGCTCGCCGCCGTGGTCGTCGCTCACCCCGGCGGCGGCGTCAAGGAGCAGACCGCCGGCGCCTACGCCCAGCGACTTGCCGACGCCGGATTCGTCGCGCTCACCTACGACGCCGCCTACCAGAGCGAGAGCGGCGGCACCCCCCGCGGCACCGAGGACCCCGCCCAGCGTGTCGAGGACATCAAGAACGCCGTCTCCTATCTCACCACCCGCCCGGAGATCGACTCCGACCGGATCGGCGCCCTGGGCATCTGTGCCTCCGGCGGCTACGTCATTCCCGCCGCGGTCGCCGACCACCGTATCCGCGCGGTCGCGACGGTCAGCGCCGTCGACCTCGGACTGTACTTCCGGGTCGGCCCCGACGGCACCCAGGACCCCGCCGTCCTCCAGGCGCTGCTCGACGCGGCGGCCGCGGCACGCACCACCGAGGCGGCCGGCGAGCCGCTCCCGACGATGTCCGTGCTCCCAACTGAGGAAGAGGCACGCGCCGGCGGCCGCTACTCCTACGAAGCCTGGGAGTACTACAGCACCGACCGCGGCCGGCACCCGCGCCAGGCCGACGAGTTCACCTTCTCCAGCGTCGACAAGATCGTGAACTTCAACGCCTTCCACCTCATCGGTCTGCTCGCCCCGCGACCGCTTCTGATGGTCGCTGGCAGCGAAGCGGCCACCGCCTGGATGTCCGAGGAAGCGGTCAAGAAAGCGAACGAGCCCAAGCGGCTGCACTGGATCGAAGGAGCCAGTCACGTCGACCTCTACGACCGCTACGTACCCCAGGTCACCACCGAACTCCTCCCGTTCTTCACCCAGAACCTCGCGGCGCAGACCGCGCACGCGACGGTCTGACACCCCCCCGGCGGAAGCGGTCGCGTGGCCCGGGCGACATTCGCGGCCACGCAACTGCTCCCGTTCGCCATGAAAGGGAAGCAGTTCGGCGTCAACCACCTCGGACACTTCGCGCTCACCGGCCTCCTGTTGGAGGTACTGCTGCCTGTGCCCGGCTCGCGGGTGGTGACCGTCAGCAGCTTCGGCCACCGCATCCAGCCGACATCCACTTCGACGACCTGCAGTTCGACCGTTCCTACAACCGCGTCGCCGCCTACGGGCAGGCCAAGCTCGCCAACCTGACGTTCACCTACGAACTCCAGCGCCGCCTTGCCCGGCACCACACGACGATCGCCGTCGCCGCCCACCCCGGCGCCGCCACCACCGAACTCCGGCAGAACCTGCCCCGCCCGCTGCGCAAGGCCGCGGACCTGGAGCTCCCGCTGATCACCCAGCCGGCCTCCATGGGCGCCCTGCCCACCCTGCGCGCGGCCACCGACCCCGCCGTCACCGGCGGCCAGTACTACGGCCCCGCAGGCATGGGCGGAACCCGCGGCTACCCCAAGCCGGTCGCCTCCGGCAAGAAGTCCCACGACACGACGGTCCAACAGCGCCTTGGGGCGCATCCGAGCAGCTCACCGACGTCCGCTTCCCCGTCTGACCCATTCAAGGCAATCCGGCCGACCACCCCGTACGGCAGAAAATGGATCACTGTGCGCATTGTCATCTTCGGAGCCACCGGCATGGTCGGGCAGGGAGTGTTGGAAGCCTGCCTGCGCGACGAGGAGGTCACCGACGTCCTCGCCATAGGCCGTACATCCACTGGTCGCGCCCATCTCAAGCTCCGCGAACTCCACCACGAGGATTTCACCGACTTCACCGCCGTCCAGGACCATCTGGCCGGTTTCGACGCCTGCTTCTACTGCCTGGGCGCCTCCGCCGTCGGCATGAACGAGGCCGACTACCGCCTGGTCTCCTACGACTTCCCCTTGGCCGCCGCCCGCGCCCTGCTGACCGCCAGCCCCGGCCTCGTCTTCACCTACGTCTCCGGCGCCGGCACCGACGGCACCGGCAAGACCCGCATGATGTGGGCACGCGTCAAGGGCGAGACGGAGAACGGCCTGCTGGAGCTGTCACCGCGGGCCCACATGTTCCGCCCCGCGTTCATCCTTCCTCTGCCCGGCACCAGGGCGAAGACTGCGTCCTACGTCCTGCTGTACAAGGTGATCGGCCCGCTCTACCCGGTGCTGCGGCGCATCGCGCCGCGCTACGTCACCACGAGCCTGCAACTGGGCCAGGCCATGATCCAGACCGCACGCAGCGGCGTGTCCCGTCGCGTGCTGGCCACAGCCCACATCAACCAACTCGCCGCCTCCTGATGGTCGGCACCGTAACGACCACGGCGGCGACGCGGCAGAGAGGGAACCCTCCAATCTTCAAAAAACCTCCGTTTTCTGAAAATCACCCCGCAGTATCGACCAGATCCCGCAGAGCCTTCAAAAACCCCTTCAAAAACCGGGGGCATTCAACAACTCCGGGCCACCGTTTTCTGACATGATTCGGGGCCATGACCACCTCCGTACCGGCCGAGCCGGGCTTCCTCGTCGCCGAACCCCTCGTTCGCACCGAGATCAAGATCGGATACGCCCGGGTCTCAACCAGCGGGCAGAAGCTCGAACGGCAGCTCGACGCACTCACCGCCGCCGGGTGCCGGAAGATCTTCGCGGACAAGAAGTCCGGCAAGAACGCGCTCCGCCCCGAGCTGAAGGCATGCCACGCCTTCCTTGACCCCGGCGACACCCTCGTCGTCCCCTCGCTCGACCGCTACGGCCGCAGCCTCCAGGACCTCATCAACATGGTCGCCGAACTCCGCACCCGCGGGATCGGCTTCACCTCGCTGCACGAGAACCTGGACACCACCACCCCCGGCGGCCGACTCGTCTTCCACGTCTTCGCGGCCCTGGCCGAGTTCATCCGTGAACTCATCGTCGTCGGCACCAACGAGGGCCTGGCCGCTGCCCGTGAGCGCGGCCGGGTCGGCGGACGTCCGAGCGTCGCCACCGAGGAAGTCATCCGCGCCGCCCGCGACCTGCTGCCCGACTCCGGCCGCTCGATCACCTCGATTGCCAAGCTGCTGGGCGTCTCCCCCGGCACCCTCTACAACCACATCCCGGACCTCCGCGAACTACGCGCCGGCGCCGTGCCCCGTCAGATCGAGGCTCCGACGAAGTAGACGGACTCCAGCAAGATCAATCTCAGACGCCCTGCCTGAG
The DNA here is from genome assembly GCF_009852415.1 of Streptomyces sp. Tu 3180. Classification (NCBI taxonomy): domain Bacteria; kingdom Bacillati; phylum Actinomycetota; class Actinomycetes; order Kitasatosporales; family Streptomycetaceae; genus Streptomyces; species Streptomyces sp. Tu 3180. The sequence goes on from NZ_WOXS01000001.1 coordinate 91,915, forward strand.
ATCAGCACCCACCGGGACCGCATCCTGACCGAGGTCTCGCTGTACTGGCTGACCGCCACCGCCGCCTCAGCAGCCCAGATCTATTACGAGGAGATCTCTGCGAACACCTGGAGCGAAGCTGCAGCCGATGACCGGACTGACTCCAGCGCCGCGCACGACACCGGATGGAGCGACGGCCAGGATGACTGGACGGCCAGTCCACGGGGAACTGTGCCCACCGCCGTGCTGCTCTCCGCCCACGACGTGACCATCCGCCGCTGGGCCGAACGTGACCACAACGTTGTGCGGTGGACCGAACTCGACCGCGGCGGTCACTTCCTCGCGATGGAAGTCCCGGAACTGCTCATCAATGATGTCCGCGAGTTCTTCGACAAAGTGCACTGACACGAAGTGACCCGAATCTTCAACGGTCGGGCGAAACAGCCCCGCTGCTCATTGAGCGCGTAACCAAGTGAGGGAGAGGAAAAGAAGTGGAGGATCTCCGAAGATCCTCATCACCGGTCCACAGGGACTGAGCGCCTAGTGTGCAGCAAAGAGCGTGCACGGCTGCGCACTGCAGAACTGACCGAGTCTTTTTGTCGATTGCGCAGCGTCATCGGATGTGCCGGGGCGTGTGCTGTGAACACGTGTACCAGTTCCTACCGGTGTGCGTCGGCGTGGTGGGTCAGGGCCTGCCAGCGTCGTTCGAAGTCGGCGGTGTTCTCGGTGAGGTAGTCGGCGCTGAGGGGCTTGTTGTACTGGCCGGTGATTGCACGAACTGCGCATTCTTGCGCAACAGTGTCCGCGATGGGCTGTTCTTCGCGGATGCGGTACTCGGCCCACACGTGGTAGACGCGAAATGGCAGGAAGTAGCGGCGCAGGGTGGCAGGACTGACCGGCTTCTTCCCGCGGCCGTGCATGCCCTTCTTCGCGAGGTAGGCGGACAGCTGCTCGGCCGTCGGTTCCTCACCGTGCCTGCTCTGGTATTCCGTCCACGCGAGGTAGTAGCGGTCGACGGTGGTGAGGACGGGGTGCTCCCCCGGTGTCTCCTTGGGTCCGGGCGGCGGGCCGTCGACGGAGGCGCTTACGCGTGGGCCGCGCTTCTCCTGCGCGGCTTGCGTACTGGAAGCGCCGGCCACTTCCTCGGCGAGCGCATCGGTGCTGTTGGAGACGTGTTCCCGGAAGAGCGTCACGAAGTCCCTCAGGTCCTCCCCCGTGATGGGGCGGCCGCCGGCTCCGGTGATGGCGTCCCGCTCGTAGACGTAGGCCGCGAGCGTAGCGGCGTCCGGATGAACACCGTGCTCTTGGTGGTAAGCGCGCCAAGCGCTGAAGAAGTAGTCGTACCAGGACTGGTCTGCCGTCTGCGGTTCTTCGGGGTCAGGGGCGGCGGCGGCAAAGTTTTCGGTGTCAGGTGCGTAGCGCTGTTGGAGCACGTGCAGCAAGGGCTGCACCTGGTCCTCGGAGAGGGGGCTGCCGGTGCCGGTGGAGATGCCGTAGACGTCGCGGAGCCACAGGGCCCACTGCGCGGCCGTCGGCACAGCTTGGAACTGAGCGAGGAACGCCTGGTATGCCTGGGCGAACCGCTCGTTGACGTCCTGCGCCGCTGTACGCGGTCCGGCTGGCTGCTGGGGAAGGCCGGTGATGGCGGGCTCGGGAAACGGTTCGGGCTCCTGCAGTTCAGGTATCTCGCGTGGGGGAGCCGTCACAGGGTCAGGGGTGGAGGTTTCCGGCTGTGCGGGAGCGGAGGGCCGTTCGACGGTGATGATGACCGGTGGTTCGGTGATGCCGGCGGCCGCCAGGCCCGCCGGGGCGGTGTCGGCGAGGGGGACGCCGTACTTGGCGAGGCGCAGCGGCATCAGGGCCTCCACCGGGGCCTTGCGGCGCCAGGCGCGGCCGAAGCGGGACCGCAGGCGGGCCTGGTAGACCAGACGCTCCTGCTCCAGCTTGATCACCTGCTCGTAGGAGCGCAGCTCCCACAGCTTCATCCGCCGCCACAGCAGGAACGTGGGGACCGGGGAGAGCATCCACCGGGTGAGGCGGACGCCCTCCATGTGCTTGTCGGCGGTGATGTCGGCGATCCGGCCGATCGCGTGCCGGGCCGCCTCCACCGAGACCACGAACAGCACCGGGATCACCCCGTGCATGCCCACACCGAGCGGATCCGGCCACGCCGCCGCGCCGTTGAAGGCGATCGTCGCCGCCGTCAGCAGCCACGCCGTCTGCCGCAGCAGCGGGAAGGGTATGCGGATCCACGTCAGCAGCAGATCCAGGGCCAGCAGGACGCAGATGCCGGCGTCGATGCCGATCGGGAAGACGTAACTGAAGTCCCCGAAGCCCTTCTTCAGGGCCAGTTCACGGACGGCCGCGTACGAACCCGCGAAGCCGATCCCGGCGATGATCACGGCTCCGGTGACGACCACGCCGATGAGGATCCGATGTCCTCGGGTGAGCTGAGATTTTGTGCCGTTCCCCGCGGCAGTCACTGCTGTTGCCACTCCCCTGTCTGTACATCTCTGGTTGAACAGTTTTCACCCTTGCACGGAACAGCGGGCCTGGGCACTGCTCGGTGCCGTCTGCGTACTGGAGGTTCTCCCCCTTGCGTTGCCGCACCAGGATTGTCGCGCCGTAGTAGTTGCTTCCCACGCCCTCCTTCCTCGCCAGCTGTTTGGCCAGCGGACTGTGACGGTTGAGGCGTCCTCGGCTGGACCTTGCGGCGATCCATGGAGGCACGGTGGTCCGGTGGCAAGGTCGGCGATCTTGTCAGGCCTTGACTGAGGCGGGGAACGAACAGGGCCGGCCCCCCTCAGGAGAGGGACCGACCCTGTGTAGTGCCGCCCATTCGGCCAAGCTGGCCATCAGCTGTAACAGGATCAGCCGGTGCGGACCGTTTGGCCGTCCCTGTGCTTGATGAGCAGGTCCAGCATCTTGTTGAACTCCTCAGGCGGCATCTTGTGGATCAGGTGCTGTGCCGCGTACACGCCGTCCTCGTAGGGGAACCGCTTCGGCTGCTCTCCTGCACCGACTGCTGTCGTAGGAGCGGTGGCCTGCACGGGAACGGATGGCGTGTCCTTCCTCGCTTCAGCGGCGGGCGGCTCATGCTCCGTGGCCTCCGGCGCAGGTGTCGCGGGGTGCCCTGCGGTGGTTGGTTCCTCCGATGCCGGAGATGGTTCGGCTGCTTTGTGTCCATGCGGTTCGCTGCCAGCCGTGGTGTCGGTGATTACGCCGTAATCATCAGCAGGGCTGTCCTGTGAACTTGCGGGCGTGCCGGTTGTCGGTTGCGTGGCATGCTTTGCCGGGGTACGTACCTTTTCTTCTTTTCGTGCTCTTTCTGCCTTCAGTTCCTGCAGAGCTGTTTCCTGCTGGTCCGCTGGTTTGTTGCCGACAGCCCGCAGCAGGTCGATGGGTTCCTCGCCGATGCGTGCTTGCAGCTCGGGAGTGAGGTTGAGCAGGGCGAGACGCTGTGACACCCAGCCTTGAGAGCGGTGGAGGCGCTTGGCGAGGGCTCTTTGGCTTCCGTGGATGGCCAGAAGCCTTTGAAGAGCGCGGGCTTCGTCGAGTTCCTCGAGGTCTTGCCGGTGGATGTTGGCGACGAGGGCGGACTCGAGGAGTTCCTCCGAGGTGGTGCCCTGGTCATCGCTGACCATCACCTTGACGGTGGCAAGGCCGGCCTCGCGTGCGGCGGCGAGGCGGCTGCTGCCGTCGATGACGACGTGGGTGGTGTCCGGTTCGAGGTCGGCTTCCCGGTCCGGATTGGCTTTGACGTAGGCGTCGCGGTTCATGACCGTGATCGCCTGCTTCTGGCCGTGGGTTTTCAGGCTGCCGGCAAGGTCGGTGAGGTCTCCGAGTGCGGAGCGGGGGTTGTCCGGGTTAGGGCTGATGCGTTCGACAGGGAGTTCTGCCGGCGGGGCAACGCCCTCGGTGGGCACACCGGTTGCGGCAGCCACGGCCTGGCGGCGTGCGCTGACAGGACGTACTCCCCCACCGAATCGGCCGGCACCGAGTCGATCGGCCTTGCTCACAAGACCTCCCTGGCGAGCGCGCGCATGCCGACTGCCTGCTGTGACTTGGGGGCATAGGACAGCAAGGGCTTCTTCACCCGGACGGCTTCCTTCTGTTCCTTGAGGTCTCCGATGAGGCCGACGACCCGTGGATCCTTTATGTCCACCCATCCCTGGAGAGAAGAGGTGGCGATGTAACCGCGGCGGGAGTCGTACAGGTTGACGACGATGCCGAGGTAGTCGATATCGACCTGGAGGTCACCGCGGAGGTCGTCGATCTGCGTGGTGAGCAGTTCGTACGCGTCGGCGGAGCTGTCTTCCGCCTGGACGACGATCAGAGCACCGGACTGTCCGGGGCTTTCTCCGTCACGACGACGGCCGTAGTAGGCGGCGGCATCCATGCTGAGGCCGAGGCTGGGCGGGCAGTCCACGATGATTACGTCGTAATCAGCTTCGAGCGGGGCGAGAGCCCGCTCCAGGGCGGCCTCCCGGGCACGCACGGCGGAGAGCCGCACATCGAGCAGAAACGCGTCATTGCAGGCGGGCAGCAGGTGGAGCCGGCCGTTGAAGGTGTCTTCGTCGATGGAGACGATGAGGTCGCTCAGGTCGCCCTTCGGGTCGCCTGCCATGTGGTTGGTGAGGCTGTCGCCGTTCATGGGCAGGGGCGCGGCGCCGAGCTGATTGGTGAGGTGACATTGCGGGTCGAAGTCGACGAGAAGCACACGCAGGCCGGGGCCGGGGAGGTTCTCGATGTCGAGCGGGTCGTCGTCCGGCCCGGCTTCGTCGGGGTGGGTTTCGCTGGCGCGCAGTGCTTTGGTGAGGGCTTTGGCGACGCGGACGGGGTGCAGGGTGTTGGCGTCCTCTGCAAGAGCCTCGCCCAAACCTGCGGTGATCGCGGTCTTGCCGACTCCGCCTTTCTGGTTGCAGACGACGATCCGGCGGGTGATGGAGGGCCGCTCGATCTCCGGGGCCGGATGGGTGTCGAGCCACAGTTGGACGGACTGGGCGAGGCCCTGGATGAGTGAGACGCGTCGGTCGGCGGCGATCTGCCGGAACTCTTCCCACTGGCCGGGAGGCAGGAAGGTGGCGAAGGAGTCGGCTCCGGCGGTGTCGACCGCCGCGGTGGCAGAGGCCAGGTCGCACCAGGCGCTGATGCCTTCTTCCACGGCGGTCTGGATCTCGATGCCGTGCTGAGCGGCTCTGACTTTGAGGTTCTGCCGGAGCCATCCCGGCAGTTTGGAGACGACCTTCTCGCGGTCGCTGGAGGTGGCTGGCGAACTCATGTGAGACACCATACTAACGTTCATGATCCATCGAGACGCCGACACGTTAGTTAGACCAAGTTGATGTATGACGGTGACCGCCTGGGTGATTACGGCGTAATCACCCGGCGCGCCGACCGACCGTCAGCCCGCCGGTGATTACGGCGTAATCACCGGCCGCGACGAGTGTGCGGTACCGGCAGCCGGGGGAGAGCTCGGGCAGGGTTTCCGCACGGCACCCGGCTGGAGGATCGGGTGCTGCCGCACTATCGCCGCAAGCCCATCTCCGCTACCAGGAGACCCGTGCGGATTGTCCCGTCCGTCTGTTCAGGGGGAGCTGCGTGTCTGGTCGTCTTCTTACCGTTGCCGAGCAGAGGGTGTGGGATGCCTTCCCCACAGGGAGGACCGTCACCATGAGCCACTCCCCCCGCAGGCCTGCGTCGGACCCCGACATGGTCGTGCGTGCGGAAGTGATAGCCCGCCTGCTGCTCGGCGAATGCGAACCAGCGCCTGGACACGTTTCTGCCCTGCGGTTACGCGGAGCAGCGGTGACGGGAGAACTGGACCTTTCCGGCTGCGATGTGCCCTACGCGCTCGCTATGACGGACTGCACCTTCCAGCAGGAGCCCCGCCTGGAGGCGGCTTCCACGAAACTGGTCAGTCTCAGTGGTTCACGACTCCCCGGCCTGCTGATGCGTGACGCACGCGTTGATGGATTCCTCCGCCTTACGGGATGCCGCAGCGACCAGCCCGTCCGGCTCACCCGAGCACATGTGACCGGCACAGCCGACCTGTCCAGCATGTCGATCAGCGGTGCTCCCGCTCTCCACGCCGACAGCCTCATCGTGGAACGCGATCTCATCTGCCGCGACGCCACAATCCACGGCGAGCTGCTGATGTGGAGCGCGCGGATCGGCGGGACGCTGGTCATGGAAGCTACCCACATCATCAATCCCGACGGTGTCACCCTGAACGGCGACGGACTGGTGGTGGACGGCGGCCTCTTCTACGGGGAAGTTCTCACACCCTCACGCGCCGTGCTCTCCCAGGGAGAACTGAGGCTGCAGGACGCGAAAGTCTCACGCTGCTGCGTGCTCACCGGAGCACGCCTGGACAATCCCAGCGGCACTGCACTGAGCGCGGAACGATTGCACGTGGATGGCCCTCTGACCCTGACCGACGCCACCGTCGAAGGAACTGTCCTCCTGGCCGGAGCATCCGTACAGGGGCAGCTGGCGCTGCAAGGCGCGACACTCAATGCCTCCGGCCGAAATGCCCTCGACGCCTCACTCATCCGCATCGGCGCAGACCTCGTCGGCACACCGGGCTTTTCAGCCCACGGTCAAGTCATCCTGGACGATGCGCACATCGACGGCTCAGTCGAACTTGCGGAAGCACAGCTGCACAACCCGCACGGCGACACGCTGTCGGCTCGCCGACTCCACGTGCTCGGACGCGCGTACTGCGATGGCCTGACGTCCGAGGGGCAGATCGTGCTCAGCGACGCCAGCGTCGGGGCCAGTGCTGAATTCCATCGCGCCCGCCTGAGGAACCTGTCCGGGAACACGCTGACCGCCTGGGGACTGACTGTAGGCGGTGCTCTCGACTGCTGTGACGGCTTCGTCTCCCATGGCAGTGTGTCCTTCACCGGCAGCCAGGCCACCAGCGCCGTGTGCCTGGCACGGTCGACCATCACTGGCTCTTTGTCGCTGCGGAAGGTGAGGGCCGGGTCGGTCAAGACGGACGCCTACACCGAGCTGAGTGGGCCCGTCGACCTGCGGTATGCACAGGTCGACGTGTTTACCGATGTCCCCGCCCGCTGGCCTGACGATCTTCTCTTGGACGGACTCGTCTATCAGCAACTGGAAGCGGCCCTGCCCGTCGAGTCCCGGCTTGCTTGGCTGGCGAAGGAAAACAGCGGATACCTGCCGCAGCCCTACGAGCAGCTTGCCGCGGCCTACACCAGCAGTGGGCATGACGCTGCAGCACGTGAGGTGCTGCTCGCCAAGTGCCGCCGCCAGCGCGCGACACAACCTCCTGCCCTCCGTCTGTGGGGCTATGTCCAGGACTGGACGGTCGGCTACGGCTACCGCCCCGCTCGGGCCGCCGGTTGGCTCGCACTTCTTCTCCTCACTGCGACGGTGGTGTTCGCCTCGCGTCAGCCTCCTGCGGCCAAGCCGGCCGAGGCACCGCCGTTCAATGCCTTCCTCTTCGTTCTGGACCTGCTGCTGCCCGTCGTGAGCTTTGGGCAGGAGCAAGCCTTCAATCCGCACGGATGGCAGCAGTGGTTTGCGGCAGGACTGATCGCCGCAGGATGGATCTTGGCCACCACTATCGCTGCCGGTCTCACGCGTATCCTCTCCCGGCGCTGACGCCGCTCCCGCGGTGCGGGTGATTACGCCGTAATCACCAGCCCGCCCCGCTGCACATCATGCGAGGGCTGGGCATCCTTCGTGGCCTTTTCCCGGCCAAGACCATGTGAGCCGAGCGTGATGGGTGCGCAGTTGCGGTGGTTACCGGGTCAAGAACTCAACCGCTGCGGACAACGCCAGACGCGCCTCATCATCGGTTGTCACTGGGCGGGCGGTACGTTGCTCCAACTTACTCAGAGCACGGACTGCGGCATCCAAGTAGCGGCCGAGGCTGACCATCTGAGTGGGCGTACTGCAGTTGGACAGGACTTCCGCGACTTCGTCCAGCCAGTACTCGGCGTCCTCATCCAGGACGAGACCATCCCGGTGAGTCAGGAGCCGTTGCGCCACCGGCACTAGGAGATGGTGCCGGTGACGGGCGGCTTCCTGGGCTCGTTGCTCAGCCGCGCGGCGGCGGGCAAGACGCTGTTCGGCTGCAACGACCGCCTCGGGGGTACGGCGAACGGGCTCTGGATGTGCTTCGTCTGCCAGCACTGCGGCCTGGAGCCGCCTGGCCTTGTTGTAGGCCGCGCTGGCGGCCTTCACCGCAAGCGCGGGCGCCAGCTCAATCCATTCGGCACCAGCGACACGCGCGTCAGTGACGGCTTGAGCCTGATGGATCTCAGCGCGCTCACGCAGGTACTCCCAGAGTTGGACACGCTTGAAAGCAGCCGCCTTCTGCTTCTCGGGCGGAAGCTTGCGTAGAGCAGCGGCGTGCTTCTCGACGTACAGAAGCGCGCTGAAGATCTCATCGTCAGCCGGCATGCGCTCCACGTTCGGATCATCGGCCTCCTCATGGAGCTGGCGAAGCTCACCGATGACTGCCACAGCGTCTATCTTCCCCACTTGAACGCGAGCCTTGACCAGGGGCTTTGTTGGGGATGAGGACTTCCGGACGCGATCTGCCATGGAGGACAGTCTGCCCGCTCAGAAGCGATTCACAGAATGTGAATCACTCGGGATGGGCAGTCTCCGAGTGCACAACGATCAGCTGACCGCAGCTCACTGCAGTCCTTGCAACGCATGCATCTGTGCACGTCAGCGGGATCTCCTTCGCAGATGAGGATGGGTCACGCCCAGCCGAAGAGAAGAGGGGCGCAACCCTCGCGCATGTAGTGCCACTTGCCGGTGCGAGTGATCACAGGAACCGATCGGAGACAAGGCTCATCACGGCGTGGGCAGAGACACCCCGCGCGCTGGGCACCGGCGCACTCTTCCGTCGACCACAAGCCGCCTGCGGACTCATCTGTGGTCAATGACTGCTGGTGCGCCTTTGGAGCGCGCTCAGCGGGCCGGAACTCCATGCTGCACGCCCCTGCCGACAACTTGCTCCGAACCGCGGATCCCCGTAGGGGAAGGTCGGAAGAGCTGGGGCGGTCACGATGAAGCTGACTGTGCAGCGCGCGGATCAGGCGCAAGAGTGACGGTCATCCACGGCACGGCCTCTTTGCGGAAGGAGTGCCCGACGGGGTCGATGCCACTGTGGTCGTCGAGACTGAAGCCGGTCACCATGATCATGTCTGAGTCGGTGTCTACGGAGGCGAGGTGGCTTCCGCAGCGAGGGCAGAAGCCGCGGTGGAGGGTGGGCCAGGTCACGTACCAGGTCGGTTCGCCGCCGGGGCCGGTCCAGGCCAGTGTGGTCTTCGGAAAGCCCACCCACAGCACTGCGGGCCCGCCGGAGATGCGTGTCTCGTGAGGGCACGAGCAGAGGTGTGGATCGTCCGGGATTCCGGCTACCTCGTAAGTGATGTGGCCGCACTCGCACCGTCCAGTCCGCACCTCGGGCGTGGGATCGGACGAGACGGCTCCGGGTTCCGTGAGAGTTGAGGAACTCCCGATGGAAACGGAGCTGGTCCTGTGGCCGACGGGGTGGGGTGAGCTGGGCATGAGTCTTCTCCTGAGAGTTCTCGGTCGAGTGGTCGGTCACGGTTGTTCTGTGGTGGACGGAAGCCGGGTTCCTAGCTGCGCTAGGGCGTCAATTGCCCAAGCCTGGGCCCGTCTGCGGTGAAGCAGATGCGGGTGAAGTACTCGGTGCCCATGATCCGGGCACGGCGTTCGTCGTCGAATCGGGAGAGCAGTGCGGGCAGCGGCCTCTCGCCCTGGAGCTGGCTGCGGTGTGAGCAGATAGCGGCCCATTTACGGTCGACCCAGTCCATTACGTTCACGATGGCGGTCACGTGCTCGTGGGGCACGGTCAGCAGGGTTTTGCCTACCCCGTACAGCAACGGCTCAAGATCGTCGATCCCGGACTGAGGGTGGGTGGCCGCGTAGAGCCCCGCGGGGCTGCCACGGCTCGCTGGCCTCGGGATGAAGGTGAACGATTCCGGCTGCCTCTACGGCGAGCAGAGTCACTTGGTGGGTGCGCCGGTGATCCGGGTGGCCGGTGAGCTGGCCGAGCGCGTCATGCGTCACGACGATGTCGGGACGGAACTGTCGGATGTGCGTGACCACCTGGGTGACGGCATCGTCCAGGGGCACGTCGTACCAGCGGGGTCGGCCGGGTGCCGACGATGCATTGCGTGCATCGCCGTATCCGAGCATCCGTGGCGCATCCGCGCCGAGAACGTCCAGAGCCGCAGTGAGCTCGGCGGCCCGCTGGCTGTCCCGGGTCCAGGTGGCGGTGACCACCGCCGTGCGGGCTCCGACGGCGGCGTACTGGGCGAGCACGCCGCCGGCGAGGAGGGACTCGTCATCCGGGTGGGCGAAGACGCCGAGCAAGCTGGGTAACACGGGTATCTCCCGGGACGGTGATCGTGTCCAACGAACGGTCGGACAAGGGGGGGCAGAGGACGATTGGGCGTACTGCTGACCGGTCATAGGGGCGGGTCGAGGGGTCATGAGGCGCAGGTAGGCGAGGGCGGTCTGGAGGGTCTGTCCGGAGGTGAGGGCGCTGGTATCGATCACGTGCCCGTCGGTATGCATCCAGTCGGTGGCAGCCTGGTGGTAGTCGGGCGCGTCGGCGGCGGTAGGTGCGTACGGCTTCGCTGCGTTCGGCGTCACTGGGGAACTCCCAGCTGGCCTCGATCCGCTCCTGGAGCGCTGCGAGGTTGGTATGCACGACGAGGTGGTGGGAGCTGCCGGCCTGGCGTAGCGGGTGAAGATTTCAGTGGGATACGCGGGCTCGAGGAGGGTCATCGGCACGATGACGGGACTGCTCGTGTGCCGGGTCAGACCAGCGACGAAGGCGCCGGTCAGCTGCCGCCACAGTGGTAGATCCTGATATCCCGGCACTGCAGGTCGCGGCTGGCGAGTGTGCTGCGCAGCAGGTCGCCTATGGCCTCCGGGTCAGCTACCACTGCGCCAGACAGAGCGCGGCACAGTGGGGAGGCGAGGGTGGGTTTGCCGCCACCGAACGGTCCGTTCAGCCAGATGATCATGCCTTTCCCGTGACTGTGGTGATCGCGTCGCTGCGCCGAGCGGGGCCAGGGAGGTGGCTGTTCCGGCCGGGCCACCGGAGCACCAGGCGGCAGTGCTCCTTGTCCAGGACGTCCCCGGCCGGCAGCAGGTCGTCGGGCGTGCCGACCGGGTGGACGGTCAGGGCCGGATCGGTGTGTTTACTGTTGTCGTCGGTGCGCACGTGGCGGTCCCAGGTTCGCACTGTGGCCACCAGTTGCTCGACGAGCTGCGGACCCTGCTCACCGAAGGCGTGGACGAACCACTCCCACTCCTTGTCCTCGGAGTGCTTGCTGTGCCAGCTCTGGACGTGGATCAGGTAGGCGAGCGAGGCATCGCCGATGATCGCCGGTGCGTCACGGTCCTTCGCGATGCCGGTGACGCCCGTGTTCCGATGGGCGGTCAGCCGGCAGAAGGTGGGCAGGGTGGTAGCCGCGTACAGCTGCAGGGAGCCGAAGTAGGCGCCCGCCCCCATGGTGACGCCGGTGGCCACTTCGTACCGCGGCCCGCGCAGCGCCTCTTCCAGGCCTGTCGTCGGGGCGGCGGCGCCGTTGTCGAAGCGGAGTGTCAGCTCGCCGTTGAGGAGGCCGGTGACCGGAAGGGTGCGGGCCTGCTGTCCCTGGTCCCGGACGAAGCCGCAATGTGTGAAGTGGCGGGCGTGCAGCACCTGGCCACACCGCTCGAAGGCGATCGCCCGGGTGTAGCCGCCGATCTCGAGCGGCAGGACCAGGCGTCCGCCCTCGGCCAGCTGCTCCCGCCAGGCTGGGGTGATGTCCCAGCAGTTGTAGGTGATCACGCTGGCGTCGAAGCCGCCGCGCGGCACGAGGTGTGCAGGAGCGCCGAGGGCCGCGTCGGCCTCGACGACGGTGACACGCCCACTGCCGGCCTCCATGGTGAACCGACAGGTGCGGCGCACAACCCACGGGTCGATATCGACGGTGACCACACGCCCCTCGGTTCCGGCGATATGAGTGATCAGCTCGGCGTTGTAGCCACCGGATCCCGCCTCGAACACGATCGCGCCCGGCTTCAGGCGCAGGCTTTCAATCATGTCAGCCTGGAGCCAGGCCGCGGACACCGAGCTGATCGCCGCTCCGGTCCTGTCCCGCCGGGTGATGACGGCTCGGTCGCCGCCGTCGTACGCGGTCGCCAGGTTTACTTCCGGCGCGAAGCGGTGGCGGGGCACGGTTCGCAGCGCATCCTGGAGCGGTTCGGAGGGGGCCCAGCCTCCGTCGATCACTGTTTGTGCCATCGCCTGGCGCAGACGAACAGCCTCGGCTGGTTCTCCGGGCACCGGCGGTACGGTGGTGCTGCACGGGTAGGAGTGGACAGGCGCCAGCCCTGGCAGCACCCCGGGCCATACTGCGGTCAGGGCTTGTGCGCTGGGCGCGAAGATCCGGCCCAGGGTGGCCAGGGTGTGTAGGTCGTGCCACTCCCAGCGCACGAAGTTGTGTGCCTCGAGCAGACTCAGTTCGCCGTCCCAGCGGATGACGCGGACCACGGCGATGATGCGGCGTACGTCCAGCCGGTCATCGTGCAGCACGGTGACGACGTGAGCGTCCTCCACGCGCGTGGTCAGTCCGCTCTCCTCAGCGAGCTCCCGCACGGCAGCCGCTGGCGCGGCTTCGCCTTGCTTGATCCGGCCGCCCGGCAGCTCCCACATGCCCTGGGTTGAGCGGCCCAGCAGGACCCGCCCGAACGCGTCGGTGACCACTACCGCGGCCCCGAAGACAGCCTGTGGCTCGGGCCGCTGCTTCTCCTCTGTGCTGTACGACCCATCCGGACCGTGCAGGACCAGCACTGCCAAGCCCTCCGCGTCGAACCGCTCGCATACAGCGAATCCGTCGACCAACGCGGCGAGTTCGCTCTCGTCCAGAGCGATATGGCGCCGCTCCTCGGGAGTGCGCTCCGCGACCGGCGTAATGACGATGAGCATCCCGCCCTCCCGCAGCCGCGCGGCCAGGCGCCGCAGCACCCGGGCGCGATCACGGACAAAGGCGATGGCCAGACGGATGGTGATCAGGTCATAGCCGCCCTCGGCCAGGGCGGCCAGGTCGTCGTGCTCCACGTCCAGGCACAGCCAGCGCACCCCCCCGACTCCAGCGTGCTCCGTACGGGCCCGCTCCAGGGCGCCCTCGGCGAAGTCGGCGCCGTCAAGGGTGTACCCGAGTGAGGCGAGGTAAGCGGCCATCTCGCCGGTGCCGCAGCAAGCGTCGAGCGCACGGCCGCCCTCGGGGGCTGGTGCATGCTTGACGAGCAGGCCCTTCTCCTCGTCTCCGAGCTGTCGGAAGCGGATCCCCGCGTTGTAGTGCTCGGACCAATAGGCCGGGGTGTATCCCACAGATCGCTCCTCGTGCATGAAAGCCGGGTGGTGCGGCGTTACGGCAGTTCGACGGGGCCGTAAAGGGCGGCAGACTGCCGGGTCTGCAGCGCCCAGTACCGGTCGCCGAAACTCCAGTGCCACCACTCGGTCGGGTAGTTGATCAATCCGGCCGCCGACAGCACGGCCTTGAGGGTGGCCCGGTTCGTCCGTGCCCGGGCGCTGAGCCCGGGGGTGTCGGTGTAGCAGGCGCCGTTCGATTCCTCGGGGCTGGCATTGACGCGCGTGCCCATGTCCAGCTCCCGGCCCTCATAGTCGATGAGCGTCACATCGACGGCCGCGCCGGCGGAGTGCGGCGCGATCTCCGGAGGGGACACGAAGCGGCTGGCCGCCTCGCGGAGCTCGGCGGCCAGCCAGTCCGGGTGAGTCCGGGCGAGTTCGTCGGAGTACTCCTCGAAGTACTGCTTCTGCAGGACCGGCGGCCGGAAGCCCTCGATGAACAGCAGTTGCACGCCGGTGGGCAACAGTGACTGCGCGTGCAGCAACCGGGTGAGGACTCCTTGCCGAACGTGTGCGTAGGCCCCGACCTCGTCGTGTTTGCGGTCATCGGCCTTCAGGCCGTACGCACGGACGTCGACGAGGGCCTCGTCGCATTCCTGAACAGGAATCGCGGCTACCCTCCGGTCGGACATCAATACGATGTTGCTGCTCATTCGTCCCCCCCAGTCCCAGGTGCCGACGTACGCGGCCTCGCCGGTACGGCGAGCCTCTGCTACCGCCCTCAGGCGCGCGAAGTCGCGGGACGGCATCAGGGCCTTCCACCCGGCCAGGGGCAGGACGCGGATCTCGTCGTGTTCCTGCGAATTCAAGGTGATGCCGCGTATCTGCGCCGCGGTGAGCCGGCCGCCGTCGAAGACCAGCCCGATCGTGCTGTAGGGCCACTCGGTGCCGGGCGCCCCGTACACGGCCGCCAGGAGCCGGGGCGGTCCGGACGGTGCCAGGCCGGTCTCCTCCCGGCACTCGCGCACGGCCGTCTCCCAGGGCCGCTCACCTGCGTCCATCGTTCCGCCCACCAGCTGCCAGGGATGTGCGGGGGAGTAGACGGAGTGCAGCTGAAGCGTTCGGTCGTCCTCGTCGGTGAAGTACAGGCATGCGAAGCAAGTGGCCTTGGGCACCGTTTCGGCGTACTGCTCGGGTGGCATCCAGGGAGAACTGTTCTCTGGTGTGCTCGCAGCGGCAGGTTCTTTAAGACGCGTCATCCGCATCAGAGCCGGACTACCCATGAAGCCCAGCTCACGGTAGAGCGGTGCTGCCTCCACGCTGGCGTGCAGTTCGAACAGCGTTACGTGCTCGGCGTCGGAGAGATGGTCGAGCAGCGCGGAGACCACAGCCCGGGCGTAGCCGCGGCGCCGGAGGTCCGGGTGCGTGGCGACCACGTGCACGCGGGCAGCCAGGCCCCGCGGGTAGGCCGGTGCCGGGAGCACGGGATGGATCAGGCCAAGGGCGCAGGCAGCCATCGTGCCGTCCGGCGCGTCGATGACGAAGGCCCGTGCGTCCCCCGCCGAAGTCAGCCGCGGGGCCAGCTCGTCCGTGCACCGCCGGATCCACTCCTCACTCAAGGGCGCGGACAGGACGTACTCGGAGCGCATCCGAATGATGCCTTCGGCGTCAGCGGGGGTTGCCGCGCGAACCGGTGGTCGCCCAGCGGCGTCCTGTGGTTCGGCTGTGGCGGCGGGTGCGGTGTCGGAGCTCATGGGGCTTCTCCTTTCGCTGAATGCAGACTGTTGTGTTCAGCGTGCAACCGGGCCAGAGTCCGCCGGCCGCGCTCGACCAGTTCGGGATCACCGTGGGCGGCGCCGTAGGAGATGCCGGAGACGGCATCCAGCACTGACAAGATCGTGAGCTGGGCTTCTTCTGCTGTGGTGAAGGGACGGCCGTAACCGTCCATCACGGCCTTGAGGAGATCGGGGCGGCCGTGCCAGGCATCGGACAGCCGTATGAAGTCTCGTACCGCTGGGCCTTCTTCCGATCGCTCGAAATCGATCACATACAGGGCATCGGCGGCTTCGTCCCAGCGCAGGTTGCGTGGTTGAAAGTCGCCGTGTGTGGGCACCGCCTCCAGGGCGGGCAGGGCGGAGACTCTCTCTGCTGTGGCGCGGATGAACTCCTCATCCTTAGGCGCGAGATAGGGCCGGGCTCCGTCCAGGTGCCGCTCCAGCTTCCCCAAGGGCAGTGTGCCGTCGGCCGGCCGGGGCGGGGTGCTGCTGTGGATGGTCGCCGCGAGCTGCCCGATGCGGTGGAAGATCCGGCGCTGCTGCCCGAGCGGGTGAACGGCACCGTACAGAGACCGGCCTCCTACCGCGGTGAGCACCACGGCTCGCAAAGACTTGTCGGCGGCCACCAGCCGGGGCGCGGCCGCACCGAGATGGAAAACCCAGCCACGGAGTGCCCGGACTTCACGCTGGTGGAACCGGTCGTTCTGGTGGATCTTGACGTACCAGGTGCCGCCCTCAGTGTTGTGTGCCCGCCATACGCGGCTTTCTGTGTGTGTCCAGGAGACGTCTGTCCAGCCGGTGATCCGGCCTACCGCTTGCTCGGCGAAGGCTCGCACCGCGGCTTCAGGAACCGCGCTGCGGCTGCCGCGTTCGGGGACCATGACCAGCCGGTCGGCGGTCGGGTCGTAGGCGATCGGGTCGCTGGGCTGCTGGAAATGCACGGCCATCCGCGCTCCGGCCCGGTAGGCGTCCAGCCCTGCCCGGCAGTACGCGACCATCGGCTGCGGTAGCTCGTCGAGCGTGAACCAGCCCATGGCATCGCACACCTGAGGTTCCATGACTTGCGGGGTGCCGTGCCAGCGCCGGACCTCGAGGAAGAACCCGACGCGCGCTTTGCCGGCGGGGGGAGCGGTGGTGCACGGTGACGGCCGCGTGGACATCCGCCGGGTCGACCACAATGCTGGTCTCCTCCTGGGTCTCGCGCACCAGCGCCGTGACCATGTCCTCCCATGGGCCGTCCAGATGTCCG
This sequence comes from Streptomyces sp. Tu 3180, assembly GCF_009852415.1. Taxonomy (NCBI): domain Bacteria; kingdom Bacillati; phylum Actinomycetota; class Actinomycetes; order Kitasatosporales; family Streptomycetaceae; genus Streptomyces; species Streptomyces sp. Tu 3180. Next base: position 108,302 of record NZ_WOXS01000001.1, read on the forward strand.
GACGGAAGGTGCCAGCAGCCTGCCGCGTAGACGTCACCGGCCCGCCGGGAGAGCAGTACCTCGGGCCCCGTCGTGCCGTCGCGCAGTGCGATCAGGTGGACGTCGAGCGGTTCGGTGTGCCGCTGAGGGGTGCCGGTCATGCGTCACCGCCGGGGCGGTGTGCGCGCGGCACGGTGAACACCGCGTCCTCGTTCAGGGCTCCGCTGCGGGCATGTGTCTGGAGCAGCTGGAGCGCCTCGGCCTCGAATTTCTGGTGGCGGTCGGCGAAGAGGGCGGGGCGGGCGAAGCTGGTGGTGCGCAGGTCACCGAGAAGGTCCTCAGGAGTCCGGGTGCGAGCGACGGGGAGGCGGTGTTCGGCCATGTCGCTGAACGCGGAGTCGGCAAGGTCATTCTTGAAGGAGCGGGACAGCCCGGCGTACGGGTTCACGTCGCTCACCAGCCCATCTCCGAGTAGGCGCGGCCTTCGGTGATGCCGACGATGGCTACCCTGGCGTAGGGGACGATCCGTTTTGGAAGCTCGTGCGGCGGCCACCACTGCCAGCTGAGGCACTTGTCGGGCTCGCGTACCTCGGGGACGCCCTTCCAGCGGCAGGCCCGGAAGACCAACTGCAGCAGCGGCTGTCCGCCCGGCGTGTCCACGACGTGCACGACGTGCACCAGCTCCACGTCCGCAGGGTCAATAACCAGCCCCGCCTCCTCCCATGCCTCCCGTACCAGACATGCCACGGCGGACTCCTGCTCGCAGCGCCCGGCCAGGTAGTGCCAGGTATTGCCCGCGTACCGGGAATCAGGGTGGCGCAGCCCGAGAAGGACTCGGCCCTCATCGTCCTCCAGGTGGAGGTGGACGCCGATGCCGTTCAACACGGCCCGCCGGCCCTCATCCCACAGGGGTGGTGTCTCGGCAGGCTGCACTTGTGGGGTGTGCTCGGCCGCGTGCCGGTGGATCAGGTCACCGAGTCCGGGGCTGAGGCGCAGCCGGTCCAGCTGGTCGGGGGTGAACCAGCGCAGTAGTACCCCCTCCCGCAGTCGGAGACGGTCAGGGTTCCCGCGCCAGCGGCCGGAGAAGACCTTGATCGGCACGCACAGTCCGTCGACACTGGTGGCTTCCTCCGTGGCGTACGGCTTCAATCCCTCCAGGCGGAGCCCGGGGACTTCCTCGGACAGCTCACGCAGCAGCGTGTTCTCAAGACTTTGGTCGCCCTGCTTGCGACCGCCACCAAGAAGGGCGAAGGTCCCTGGCTGCCAGATACCGGGCAGGTCATCTCGCAGGTGGAGCAGATAGCGGCCGGCGCCGTCGTGGATGAGTGCGGATGCGTTCACCGGCTCCGGCTGGCCGTCGAGCCGTGCGCCAAGGAGTTTGGCCCGTAGTGTCGATGAGGTGACATCGGTGAGTGCAAGCCACTGGACGCCGGACACCTCCTGGTCCTGCAAGGTGATCGCCGGTGGCTGCTCGTCAGCGAGGTAGAACGCATAGCGGACGTCGTAGTGCTGGTGCGCCGGTTCGCCCTTGGCGGGGCTGGCGTCAATATCGTGGACGTCGATGTCGATCGGTGCACCGAGGGTCTGCGGAGTTAGGCACAGGGCACCCGGTGGGATGCCGGCTTCCTCTGCCACCTCGCGCAGCGCCGCGGCGAGCAGGGTGCGGTCGCCGGGTTCGACATGTCCTCCCGGTGCGAGGAGCAGGCCGGTTGCCCGATGCCGGATGTGCAACATACGGCAATCACGGTCGATGACGACCGCGCTGCAGGTGACGTGCCCGGGCAGTGTCCTCCGGCTGGTCGCATCGTCGGGACGGTCCAGTGCGGCGAGCAGCCCGACTAGAGTGTCGCGCTCGCTCGGGTGGCGGGTGAGATATGCCTCGGCGGCCTTACGGATGGCGTAGTGGCTGGGCGGCACGGGCTTTCCTCGCCTTCGGTGGGGGAATGTGATCGGAGCCGGTTTCATGCAGGTTGGGTCCGTGTGTCACCGCGCTTCCTCGTGATCGGACGGTGAGGCACTGCGTAGGTCGGGTACCGTGCCGGTCGCCGGTACGGTGCCTGTACTGGTGGACTGAGCGGTGAACTTCCCTGATAAGGGCCCCTGCCCGAAGTTGAACCGCTATGGCCTCAGCCAGGACCCGGTGGTCCGTTTGCCAGCCGGTGCGCAACACCATGCGCGGCAGTGCAGCCATCATGTGCCTCAACCCGAGCCAGGCCAGCGGGCCTTCGGGACGTATGCGGGACTGGTCGTAGCGGAGCTGCCTGCCATACAGCTCGCGTTCCGCAGCAGAGATTGCGTCCGTGGCCCCTGTCTTCTGATCCTTTGGGTTTTCGTCGCTGGGTGGTCCAGCTGATGTCAACGTGCTCCCTTTCTTGGAAACTTGAGGCGGTGTCGCCGGGTTCAACGACACCGCCTGCGTTTCGAACACGTGTCTTTCGGTCGGACTGTGTGGCCGGAGATTGAGCGGCTCGCTAAAGGTGTGCAGTACATCGGTCCTTGCCGTGCAAGGAAACGGCACTGAGCCGGGTTGGCCGAAATCCTGATGTCCGCCCGACGACAAGACCGCCCCAAGGAACTGCTGCTCGATCGGCAGGGAGTCACCGACTGTGCGACAGCGGTCCAGGCCGCGACGGTGATCCGCCACGCCCTGGGGGTGCTGTTCTGGTCGGGAAAGCCGGGCACACCGAACGGAGATGGCGGGCTGTTACTCGGGGGTGGTGTGAGTGACCACGAGGAACTGGTCGTTAAAGGGTGTTGTAGAAGGCCGTGAACACGCAGTTTGAATCAGGCGGCTGGCTTGTTGTTTCATGCGGTGAGGGCGAGGTTGTGCATGCGGGCGACGGCTTGGACGGTGTGGTGAAGGCCGTCGCCGCGTTGCCGGCAGTCGTGGGGGATCTTGTAGTTCTTCATCGGGCCGGTGACGTGCTCGACACGGGCGCGGACCTTGTGGTGGGCTGTATTGTCCTCCTCATCCTTGAGTAGAGGTCGTCCGGGGCGTTTGCGGTGCGGGACGATCAGACCGGCGTTGACGTAGACGCCGTCGTCGAGGACCGTCACACCCTCGCAGTGCTCCGCGAGCCCGGAGTCCCGCCAGGCCTTCGCGTCCACCGTGTTGCCAGGCGCCGGGCGAGCCACGGCCACCAGGCGAGACTCGGCGTCCACGATGATCTGCACGTTCACCGAAAACCAGTAGTTGCGCAAGGACGCCCCGACCTTGCGGTCGCGGACCGGGACGAGGGTGCCGTCCACGGTCCCCAGTCGCTCGGCGGTCTCCCGGGAGGTTCGGGCCAGCTCGAACGCGAGCAGCGGGGCGAGCTCCCGTATGGTGACGTTCGTGTGGGAGTACACACACGGCCATCAGCAGTACCCGCTCGGCCAGAGAGGCTGCTGCGGACGGCTCCATCCATACTCTTCGCCACCGCGTTCCCGCGCCGCTCTCAGTGGTCGGCTGAACTGCTTCACTCGCAGCCCGGTGAACGTCTCCACCCACACCCGCAGACCCTCAACACCTCAGTCATACATCGAAAATGCTCTGATCACGGTCTTCCGCAATGCTCTTTAGCGCCAGTCCCCGATGAGCCAGGCGACAAGACGGGGGCGGCCCGTCCACGGCTCGCACGGCACGAACGCGTCGGTGGAGACGAAGTCGGTGGTGATGACCTGCTCAAACTGCTCGATCGGTCGATATAGGTCGTCAGAGACATCGCCGGGTTCCCCGAAGACCGACGTATCGTAGGTGGGCATCGCTTCGGAGGTAGAGCAGCCGACATAGGGGAGGGGCTGGCCGAGGTACCAGCCGCCGACGAAGACGGCGTACAGCAGCGCAGCAGCGCCCAGACGGCGCGGAGTTATCCAGGTGGGCACGCTCGCAGTGTTCCACACGTACGACCGGGTATCTGCTGCTTCAGCCTGCCGCACGGGGGCCGGAGCTCGGCAGGGCGTTCCGGGTGGCTTCTCCCTACCCGCAGCAAACCCGCCGAAGGCCGGACCGTACCCGTGCGGTGATCCCGCAGCGCACCTGCCGCCGGCGCTCGGACCGGAGCCGCGCGGTGGCCCGAAGCCTCGCTGACGGCACATAGAGTACGGCCGGCGTGGCGTATGACGGGCCGCCAGCTGTGCCCCGCCGTTTGTACGGAGGCGAGGAGCTCTGCCCATAACGCCCAGATGCACCCCTGGCCAGTTCCTGCCGCAGGCCTTCTTCCACTTCGCACCCTCAAACAAGCTGCACCCCTGCGCCCGTTTCCCTAACAGGTCAGCGGCCCACCACAGCTCGGGAATCTGAAGGTCCACTGATGAGACCGACTCGGTGGAACTCTCTGTGGGTATCGGTATGCCGCCTTGACCAGGCTGGATGATTCAGCGCCCGCAGAGCCGGCGGGAGCCAAGGGCGCCGTCGGCAAGGCCACGGTGATCGCCTATGGCAGCTACCGCGGCGCCGGCCTGGTCATCCCGCACCGCTGCGAACACGGCCAGGCCGAACTCTCGGCCTGAGAACCGGCTACTCCCCCTCCCAGATCACGAGGAAGTCCGGATGGTGCCGCCACTGCCGGGCGATCGTGGTGAGGGCGTCCCACGTACCTGCGAGGGCAGGCTCATTGCCCCACTCCCGAAACGCCCGCGCCTGGCCCAACAGTGCACGCACCGCGTCGTTCAGTGCCTGCACAGCTCGGTCCGTGTCGGGGGCCACAGGGTGGCTCAGCAGCAGACGGTCCGTACGGGCGAAGAGAAACCGGGCCAGCTCCGTGAAGCGCTCCTCGGTGTACTCCTCCCCGCACTCCTCCACTACCTCGCCCTGCTCGTCCACAGCCGATCCTTTCCCTGCGGCATCCTTTATGCCGCACGATCGTACGGGGCAGTATCTCGCCGCCCGGCTGTCTTCCCGGTCCAGCGATCTGTCTGATGTGCCTTCCTGTGGGAGCAGCGCCCCGGCGGTGCTGCTGCTTCGCTGTCATCACCGTGGCCAGCAGGCTCAATCCAAGCTGTGGATCTTGGGGCTTGGTTGTCGTTTTGCTGACTGGTGGGGTGACTGGTTATCGGAGCGACGCAGACGTGCCTCGGTTGGGTTTACTCGGCCGAGGCACGTCTGGTGTTGTTGACGTGTCGGTCAGTCGTCGTCCGTGTCTTGGTCGGGAGGGCCTGAGAGGACGAGTTGGGTGACGACGGGGCCGTAGTCGGCTTTGGCGGTGACTCGGTACAAACCTGTGTTGGGCAGGGTGACCTTGGCGCCGAGTTTGCCGTCGGCGACGGCCTCGTGCCGGACGGGCATCTCCCAATCTTCGTCGACGGCGGTGACGGTGCAGTGGACTTCGGCGGGATCGTCGCTGCCGGTGACGATGCAGTCCCAGGCGCTTTGGGGAGTGACGTAGTCGGGGATGTTCAGGCCGATTCCGTCTTCTGCCTGATCGGGCCCGAGGTGATCATCCTCGAGGAGGAAGTCGGAGACGATGTGCTGTGCTTCGCGGCCGTTGGCGATAGCTCCGTGCTGGGCGAAGACGGGGATGGCGCGACGGGTCAGGGACGCTGACTCGCGATGGACCGTTCCGTCGCCCCAGACGGGGTAGCGGCGTGGTGCTCCTGTGTCTGGGTGGCGTTTGACTTCGCCGTCCGTGTCGGTGCGGAAACAGTACTCGGACGCGTAGACGACGCCATTGATGAGTTTCATCGACTGGACGGTGTCCTGGCGGATCCCGACCACAGGGCGGTGATGAGGCAGGTCCTGGGCGTGGAGAGTGGTGAAAAAGTCCTGCGCGGCTTTGAAGAGGTCTTTGTCTCCGCCGAGATCAGCGACGTCTGCGGGAGTCAGGTGACGGACGTCGGTTCCCTCTTCGAGGCAGAGGAACTGGGGGAGGAGCTCGTGGACGGCGGGCATGGTGGCGGCCGCCGCGGCCAGGCGCCGGTGGGGGAGGGGGAGCGGGCCGCCTTGGATCGTGTTCAGGATGTTCGCGGCGACCACCGATCCTTTGAAAGGGGTGCCGAGGGTCATGACGCCGCGGGTGTCGGCCAGCAGGGCCGTGTCGCCGCCCAGGGTCAGGGCGGCGTAGGTGACCAGGCCACCCATGGAGTGGGCGATGAACACGAGCCGGGCCGGGCGTTCATCGACGGCCTGCCGGCGTGCGGCGTCGTGGGCTGGGTGTGCGAGCCAGCGCTGGAGGTGCTCCCGGGCTTCTTTGGCGAGCCTGCGGGCGTTGACGGCAACGGGCAGGCGCCAGTCATAGGGGAAGGCCATGAGGGCGTCGCGGTGGGCGACGGTGTTCTCGATGGTGCCGACAAGTTTGTGGTAGGGCTCGATGCCGCGCAGGAACGGGCTCCAGGCGGGGGTTTGCAGGAGGCGGCGTGCCTTGATGCGGCCGTAGTCGCCGGCGAGTTCGTCCGGGGTGAGCTGGAGCTGGGTGAGGCCTGTACGGCTCAGCCACGCTTTGGCGAGCCAGCCGCCGTTTGCTAAGCCCCAGATCACCTTGTTGGTGGTGACGTCGTAGAGTTCGCTGCCCATGATCCCGGGCACGATGACGACCGCGTCGTGGGTGACGGGTGGTGTCAGGCCGGGTTCGGTGTGCGGGAACGGATTCGGGAAGCTTCCCCTCCAAGGCTGGTTCATGCATGCCACACTAGTGACATGCAGCACACGGGGGGTGAGGTTCAGCAGGGTCCCGCGTTAGCCGGGGACGGACTGGCGGCGCAGCGGGTACTGCTGACGCTGGCGGTACGCAACTACGACGATGACTACGAGGCGGAGGCTTTCGCCGAGGGGATCGACCGGCAGTTGTCGGTGGTGCGGGAGTGGTGGAGCACTCCGGGGCCGCTGCAGGCGTTCCGGCAGGTGGCACCTCCGGAGTTGCAGACGCGTGACGACGTTGAGGACTTCCTGAGGGCCCACCAGGTCAGGGAGATGCGCGGCCAGGCGCTGGTGCTGTTCGTGACCGGGCACGGCATCAAGGGCAAGTCGGATACGCATTTTCTGCGGCTTCCCGCCTCGGTGGAGTCCCGGCCTCTGGCCACAGCGGTACGCACCTCTGACATTGTGCTCGCGGCGCTGGACTCGCACGTCAAGAACGTGCTCGTGATCGTCAACGCGTGCTTCGCGGGCAATATGCATGCTGAGATCGCAGCGCTGTACAAGGAGATACCGCCCAGCCGCCGTGAAGGGCGCAACCTCGACGTCCTGACCACATGCAGCCACGACAGCAAGATCAGGGTGCTGCAGTTCCCGAAACTGCTGGAGGAGGCGCTGCAGCGCCTGCGGCGGACCGCCGGGATCACGACCCCGCATCTGAGCGTTCCGGACTTCATGGCCGAGTACGCCCGCGGTTTGCGAGACGAAGAAAAACGCAAGTTCAAGCTGCGGTATGCCCTGGACGGTGGTGATTCCGAGCCGACCCCATGTCTGCCCAATCCCGGCTACGTGCATCTGCCGGAGATGCTCGGCACGGCGCAGCAGGGCGGAGTTCTGGCACAAGGGTACTGGCTGGACCGGGCTACGGGCCGGCCTCGGGAGTACGACACCGGCTGGTACTTCCGCGGGCGTACTGAGCTGAACCGCGCCGTTGCATCGTTCCTCAGCCCTGCTGTTCCCCGGGGGGTCATGCTGATCACGGGATGTGCGGGCAGCGGCAAGTCAGCCGTTCTCGCCCGTGCGGTGACGTTGAGCGATCCCCTGTTCCGCGACGACCCGATGTACAAGGCAGCCCAGGACTCCGCGTCCGCGGACACGTTTCCGCCGGAAGGCGCCGTGACCGCTGCCGTCCATGTCCGGCATTTGAACGCAGCCCAGGTAGCTGCCAGTTTGCTGCACTCTTTGGCGTTGCCCCTCGAGCCGGTACCGGCAGCGGGCGATCAGGTCGACGTCTGGTCCCGCCAGCTGCTGGAGCATGTCCGCACGTGCGATCAGACTGTGACGATCGTTCTTGACGGGCTGGACGAGGCGTACGAGCAGGCGCGGATCATCGGTGACATTCTGACGCCGCTGGCTGATTTCTGCCTTCCGCGTGTGCCGGGGCAACGCCAGGACGAGCACGCAGAGACTGCGGTGCCTGCGGTGCGCTTACTGATCGGAGTGCGCTCCAGCCGGCCGAGCCAGAGCAGCACCAGTGCTCCATCTAGCGAAGACCCGGGCCTGCTGAGGGCCTTGCTGCAGTTGTTTCCAACAGCTCATGTGGAGCGCACCGACAACGAGAGCAGCAAGAACGACATCGCCGAGTACGTGGAAGCACTGATCGGTGATGGGGTGGATGACAGCACCGTGGCGGAGGTGGTGCCGCTGGTGGCCAAGATGGTGTGGCCGTCTTTCATCGATGCCCGGCTGGCGGGGGACCAGCTGCGCAGTACTGATGATCCGCTGACGCTTGCTCGCAGTGAGAATTGGCAGCGGATGCTGAAGCGGGGCATTCGGGGCCTGCTGCAACGCGATCTTGCACTTGTGGGCGGGGATGGTCTTCCTCCGGACGTTGCCCTGGCTTTACTGAAGGCCTCGGCTTTCGCCAAGGGACAGGGTGTGCCGTGGGCGGAGGTCTGGCCGGCCATCGCGGGGGTCTTCCTCGCTCCGAAGAGCCTGAACGGTGATGAATGGGATGCGATGATCGGGAAGCTGCTCAATGGCCGGCTGAGCGGTTACCTGGCCCATGCGGTGGAGGACGATCGGCGGGTGTACCGGCCCGCTCATGAGGAACTGGTCGAGGTGCTGCTCGATCCGGATGCGCGGCTGCTGGACAACGGGGGCCGGGATGCATGAAGCCGCTGACAGCAGGAACGCCGAGATTCACAGGAAAATCGCAGCTGCCCTGGCAGATCTGGTCCCCAGCGATCCGGCCATTCCCCCGCACCCGTACCTGCGCCGGCACCTTGCTGAACATGCCGCAGAAGGCCACGTCCTGGACGACGACCATGTACCGCCCGCTCTGCTCGCCTGGGAGACCAGTTCAGGGGTGCGGCAACTGCTGGCGGCTCATGAAGAGGGACTCGAACGCCGAGAGTGGCTGCAGGCGTGGGCCGGGCTGGAGCCGTTCGCACAGCAGGCGGGACCCCTGTCGCGGCTGTCCAGCATGCGTCTGGCCCAGTACTCGACCTCACTGCTGCCGTCCCAGTCCGGGCCGACACCATCCTCAGCGGCGTCGCAAACACTTCAGGCCTCACCGGTAACCCCGCTATGGAGCGATTGCGTCGCTCCGGTCCCCGCCTGGACCACTACGGGGAAAGATGTGACGGCCATGGCCACCGTCGTGAACGCCGGCGGTCAGACAGCTGCCGTGGCCGTGGGTGACGGAGGCGGTTCACTGCGCATTCTGCGCCGCGACGGCAGCCTGGCTCATGCCCCGATCACAGTCCACACCGGCGCGGTCAGCCATCTGCTCGCTGCCGGGGGAGACCTTGTGGTCACCGCGGGCATGGACGGATGTGTCGCAGTCGTGGACGCACTCCACGGCAGACTCGTCCAGAAAGTCGTCACCTGCCGGCCGCAGACCTGGGTCAGCTCCCTGACCTCCTACCGGCCCCCGGGACACCTCCCCCTGGTCCTGGCAGCGTTCAGCGACGGCCACATCGCGGCCTTCGACATAGGACGCCTCCAGATCCACCCAGTGCCCCTTCCAGAACTACAGGATTCATCAGCGATCATCTGCGGCATCACACGCGCCGACAAACACCCGTGCCTGCTCTTCACCGGACGTGACACCGTCCACTGCTTCGACGGCCACAACCAGTTTGTGCACTCCCGGCACCCGGCACGGATCCGCGCACTGCTGGCCCTGCCGCAGCCAGGCCAGTACGCCGTAGCAGACGAGGACGGAAACGTATCCGTCCACGACCTCACCGACACCACAGGCAGCGCCGCCCCCCTTGCGGTTGCTGCCCACGCCGCTCCTGTCACCGCGCTGCTCGTCACCTTTCTCGACCGCCAGCCGGCTCTCGCCTCGGCGGCCGGTGACGGGACGGTCCGGCTGTGGCGGCTGCCGGGTCTGGAACCTGTCGACGGCGAACTGCCGGCGCACGCCGCACCCGTCACCGCCATGACTCGCCTCACCGGCGACACCGAGGACCGTCTTCTGACGGGAGGAGCCGACCGCCTGGTACGCCGCTGGACGGTAGCCCGGCCCACTTTCGGCCGACCTCCGCAAGCACGGAACCATGTCACCGCCAGCGCCCTGTCCCCTTCACCTCCTCACCTGCTCGCCGTGGCCAGAGCAGCGCGTGTGGTCGTATGGAACCTGACCTCCAATACACAGCGCACGCTGCTGGAAGGACAGAAGGTAACGGCGCTCGCCTGGCCCAGAGTGCAGGGCCGGCTCCTTCTGGCCGCGGCACTGAGCGACAACAAAATCGTCTGCGTCGACCCCGACACCGGGAAGCAGGCCGGACCGGACATGACCGGCCACTTGCTGCCCGCCCGGGCACTGGTGGCGTTATCCACCAAGCAGGGAGAACTGCTGGTCAGCGGTAGCGGTGATGGACAGGTCCGCATATGGAAGCCGCAGACGGGACAGCTGCTCAGAAAGTTCGGCGATCACCAGTTCAGTGTGCGCTGCCTTGCCACCCACCGAAACCTCGCCCAGACGCTCGTCGCCTCAGGCGGGGGTGACGGCAACGTGCGGGTCTGGGATGCGGACAGGCTCGAGCAACACGGGCAGACAATCAAGTGCGATCAGGACGTCATCAACGACCTCGCCTTCGTGAAAGAGAGCGACAGACTCCTCGTTGCCAGTGCCGGGCAAGACGGCACACTGAAGCTGTGGGACGTCAGCACCGCAGAGAAGGCGCACGAGCTGACTCTCGAGGACGGTGAACTCAGCGCGGTCACCGCATTGCCTCTGCCCCAGGAGCGGACCGCAGTCGCGGCAGCTGGCACGACCGGAATCCACGTATGGGACGTCACCACCGGCCGACGCCTGCTGAGCATCGTGACGGGATCACCCATCCGCAGTCTGAAGACCGTGCAGGACCCGGACCGCGACGCTTCATCGATCCTGCTGGCTTCCGGTGAAGCAGGAACCATGGCTTTCCATCTGGACCGGGAACAACTGTGGTGACCGTGCGCCGCCCGCGTGCCTCAACGCTCCGCCAATGCGCCGTGCACCCGGGCCGTTCCTGGAAGACACGCCGCAGGGCCTGACGAGAGAATCTTCAGCCCCGCCAGTGGGACACCGAAGAGTCTGCCCTGCACCAGCACCGTTCGAGTGAGGATCGATGACCGTTGCGTTAGCCGCCCGGCCTCCAAAGCCCGTTGGCAAACACCCTTCCGCCGCGATCGCGGCTTGCCGCAAACGCCGAGAAGCGAGCCAGGAGAAGGGACATCGGCGATGACCGTTCCGCCTGTCACCTTGAAGCCCGCTCCCGACGACGGCGTGTGGCGCCTTGGCTGGGCTTATGACCCGATCAGGTACAACCAGGTAGAACCAGAGACCCTCGACGGATCCGCGGCCGGACGATTCAGTCTCTTCTCCTACGGCATGCTCTACTGCGCATCCGCGCCGGCCGGATGTTACGCCGAGGCCCTGGCTTCCTTCCGGATCGACCCCAGGATCCGCGAGCTCATGAAGGATGCCGACACCGGCAACACAGACCAGATGGCCCTGAACGACCTCGCGTCCAGTTGGCGGGAAGAGCGCATCCTGGTTCGCCTCATCCCCTCGCCCCATGCGCAGTTCCTCGACGTGGAGACCGAACAGACACGAGTCGTCCTCGCGGACTGCCTCGAGGACGAACTGAAGGCCCTGGGCGTCGACGGACCGCTGTCGGACCAGCACATCCACGGCAAGGATCGCCGTATTGCCCGGCAGATCGCCGCCTGGGCCGTTGCGCAGCGCAACAATGACGGCCACCAGCTCATCCAGGGCATCACCTACCGGTCCGGCTACGGAGGCCGCCAGTGCTGGGCGATCCTGCGGGACACCGAACTGAAGGAAGTCGAGCGGCGCCCCATCCGCATGGAGGACATTGCCCTGCAAGAAGTGGCCCGCGAGTACGGACTGACCATCAGGTGAGCGAACTGCGTCGACCGGCCGTACGTACTGTCGCCCGATCCGGTCGATGCAAGCTGCCGAGGTCACGCTTCTGCAACTTGGTGCACTGCAGCGAACCCGCTGCTCACGGGGCCACCCATGGGCCGCATGGTGGAATTTAGGTGTGTTCTTTAGGGGAAAACCGTGGGGTAAGGACCACCTAAACGGGTAACCTTTCATCAACACCACTAGGGAGTAAGCATGTTGATCGACATCGCCGCCACAGACCTCGGCTTACGCGGGCCGGCATCCCGCAGCCAGTACGGCGCAGCACCAACATCCCCCGTCGTCCCAGCCTCCTCCAGGCCGAGGTGGTGTGCTGCTCTCAGCAGCCAGCCGGACAGGCGCGCCCGCGGCACGGCTCCTCACAGCCGATCCGGCCGCCGTCCGAACCTGACCACGCCGCACGCCTTCGCGCGCTAAAAAGCGCCCGCCTTTGCCGCCTCCTCTGGCGGCGGGGAAACGAGGAGACCATGCAGACTCAGCGAGAGAACACCGCAGAAGCCGCAGACCGGGCGCTCCGTGACACCACAGAGCAGCCCATCGCCGAGATCGCGCGCTTCCTGCAGGACACCTTCAGCCAGCGAGTCGCCGCCCACATCGCAGGCGTGGAAGACCCCAAGCAAGTCGGCCGGTGGGCCAGGTCGCAGAACACCCCCCGATTCGACTCTGAATGCCGCCTGCGGACTGCGTACCAGGTGTTCACCTACATCGCCAACTGCGAGAACAGGCACATCGCCCGCGCCTGGATGATGGGCATGAACCCGCAGCTCGAGGACGACTCGCCGATCCAAGTCATCGCCGACGGACGCTTCAAGGACGTGATGGCCGCAGCCCGCTCCTTCCGCCGCGGCGACCTCTGACCACGCCCCGTCATCCGCCACGCTGTGACACGGCCGGCCTCATCCTGCTGGGACGCAAAACCCCTGCAAACTGAGCCGCGAGCACTGCCCCGGCGAGCGTGCATCGCCACGGCAGCAACACCCCAAGCCGTGGCGGTTCCACGCTGCGGAGCGTCCGTTCAAGCGTTCACTGGCCACACACCTGCACAATCCTGCAACGGTCTGGAGCGCCCCAGTCCCCTCGGGCTCCGGACCGCTGTTGATTTCTGCCTCGAATCCGTGGCTACAGGTACAGGTACGGCAGCAATCCTCGGGATATCCGGGTATCGGGCGGCGACGCGCTGGTGCTTGGTGGGGGAGGGGCCCACGGCGGTGACATTCGCCCCGAGGGCGGCCATGCAAACGGCGTGCTGGCCCAGTCCGCTCTGGAGGAGCGCGTCGACGGTAAGGCCGGCTCGGAGGCCGAGGAGGACCGCGAGGGCGCCGGCGGTCGGGGAGGTCATGGAGCGGCTTCCGGCGGTCACCGTGGTGCTGGTCGCCTGCATCCGGCGCAGCACAGCCCCGTCGTCCGGCCCACCTGGCCCGGACACCGCCCGGCAGGCAGCCGCCGCATGCCTGCGCGCGGCCACTGTACGGACGGCCACACACAGGCGTGACGGCATCCTGCAGCAAAGGCCCGGAAAGGGGACATGGACGTCCCGCGCGCCCGGTGGCAGGCTTCCAACCTCTCACCAGTCGGATGCTGTTGCCCGGCCTCACGCATCGCGCTGCGGACCGGCACCCGGTCCCGTCGGCGTCACCGCGCCGGACGAAGAGGTCAGGCCTGCGCCGGCACCTTCTCGGCCTCCTCGGCCCCGGTCTTCTCGGCGGCCGGGGCCACTTCTGTGGCTGCGTCTTCCGCGGCGGGCGCGGACTCGGCCACGGCGGTGTAGAGCACGGTGTTCTTCTGCTTCGTCCGCTCGACGCGGCTCTTGGAGACCAGCCGCTCCAGGGTGTTGCGCACGGTATTGATGTCACGGGCCCGTTCGGGGTGCTCCCGCTCCAGGTCACCGGCGACCTCGCTCGCGGTGCGCGGCTGGCCTGCGTGCCTGCCAAGAACGGTCAGCAACAGCTCGCCCAGGGACGGTTGTCCGTCCTCGGGCGCCGGCTTCTTCGCCGCGGGAGGCTGCTTCGCCGCAGGCTTCCGCACCGTGGTCTTCCTGGTCGCTGACTTCTTGGCCGTGCTCTTCCTGGCGGCCGTCTTCTTGGCCGTGGTCTTCTTCACGGGCGCCTCGGCCGGCTCGTCCTGCTGCTGCTCGGGAACAGCCGCGGAAGCCTCAACAGCCGACTCGGCCTGCTCGGCCGCTTCGGCCGGCCCGGACGTGCTGTCCTGCGGCTGTGCCGACTCCTCCTCGGGCATCTGCGTACCAAAGCGGCCTTCGGCCGGGGCAGACACCGTCTCCAATGCCCTCACCAGCCAGGCTTCGTCCGCCTCGAGCTGTTCAAGGCGCTTGCGCAGACGGGCCTGTTCCTCCCGGTTGGCGCTGAGGTGGTTGGCGAACTGGGTCGCGTACTGGCTCTGCAGGCTCTGGGTGGTGGGCTCTTCCGGCTCGGTGGCCACGCGGCACGCTCCTTCACACGGGGTTGTTGCTGCCGGATGCTACTCACCCGAACGGGACCGTCGCTGCTGTCCTGGGCGAACACCACCCCTGGGAGCAGCCGCACACGGCGATCCCCTCCGGAGCCCCGGTGCCCACAGCCCGGCACGACGACCTTCCCGCACGTCCCGCGCCCCCGGAACACGGCACACGCCTCCAGCCCCGGACTTCGGACAGCCATCACGCACGGCCGCTCCCGGCGATCTTCAACCGTCCCTGCTCCGGCGCCCCGCAGCGCATGCGGCACCCACCATGCCTGCATAAGGTCCCCCTCGAGCCCGCTCGGACAGGACGGCGGGACTTCGGCGGCCCCGTGCCCTCCACGCACGCCGCACGGGGCCGCTCCCGATGACGGACGCCGTTCCCGCCGAGCGCACCAAGTCCCGGGGTACCGGCCCGGAACGTTTCCCGCCCCGCGGGAGCAGCCAGTTTGCACCCGCTGCCTGCGCTGCGCCTGGCGGCCGAAGGACCGTGCCGGGACGGCACACGGTGCTGTCCCTCATCCTGAGGCCGACCTGTATGAGTGTTTCTGCCCGGCCGGGGCCGAGGTGCCCGTGCGGGGTGCAGGCTGACCGTGCCGTGCCCGGCCTGCGGCCTTGCCACCCACCCTCACCGCAGCATGGACTACGACGGGGTGAACGTCTACCGGCCCTGGGCCAGGCCCGACCCGGCGCGTGATCACAGGGGGAGGAGGCAGAGGCGGCATGGATCGTGCTGATCTCCGGCGACTACCCGGCCCGGTACTTCACCGACACCAAGGTCCACCACCTCGCTGGCCAGATCGCTTGGTCCGGCCCCCATCCCCGTGACTACGGCAGCGCGAAGGTCGCCCACGATGCCTGCTGCCCGTACCAGCCGTAACCGGCCGACTTGCAAGCCATTCCCATTTGTGATCGGGGAGGCATATTGCGAAGCGTACATGGACTGGGTGATCGTCCAGGCCGGGACAGCGTAGTCGGCGGAGCCACTGCCCCGCCGATTCTACCGCCGGTAGAATCGGCGGCATGAGTAAGCCGACGAGCATCAAGACCAGCGAGGAAGTGCGCGACCGACTGCGTGTCCTTGCCGAGGAGCGCGGCACCACCATTACCGAGCTGCTGGAAGAGCTCGCTTCCCGCGAGCTCACGGAAGCCGAACGGGAGCAGCGCGCTGCCGAGGCGGCCCGTGAGCTCGGCATCCAGTACACAGAGCAGGTCCAGCAAGCCGGCCAGGATGCCTGGGCGAAAATCCGCGCTCATCAGGCCGGCGCCGCCGCGTGAACCTGACGGCTGTCCTGGACCACACCGCTCTGGCCGCCCTGTACCGGGCCGATCCCTTCTTCACCGGCCTCTACATTGAGGCCTCACGTGGCACCGGCCGAGTCATCATTCCATCCCTGTCCCTCCTTGCCGCCGAGCGGCAGATCGCCGGGGCAGGCGAGCATGCGGCATCCTTGCGCTTCGCCGAGAACATCCCGTTCACTGCTGCGCACGCCGTAGACGCGATGGAATGGAAAAACGTGGACTGGCCGGTGGCCCACGCGGCCGCGATCGCCTGGCACGCGATCAAGGCTGGGGAGCCCCTCACGGTTCTGTCGCTGGAACCCGAGTTGTACACGGGTACCGGCATCACTCCGCTGAACCCCACCTGACCCGCACCCTGGGCGAAGGCGAGGCTGTCTCCGGGGAAGCCTCACATTCGACTTGCAGCGACCGGCCGCCGGCGAGGACCGCGGACGGTGCTGTCATTACATGCGGTGCGGGCACCCGTTGGTGGGACGGTCGGACCAAGCCCGTCCCGCCCACGCCGAGCCCCGCTGCACTCCCCACCGTCAGGCCGCTGACCAGGAGAAATACAGAAGTTCAGCTCGAGTGCTGAAGTGCTCGCCCCGCCAACCAGGGCGCGCCCTCGACTTGCGTCTTGGGCGCAGGCCGCAACACGGACACGGCGAAGAAGGTCGCGGGTCGCCAACGGAGCGTCGTCACCGACGCCCTCGGTCCGCTGCTCGCGGTGCTGGTCACGGCCGCGAGCAGCGGGGCCGGCGCCGGCACCCGCCTGGTCGAGCAGGTGGTTCACCCAGCCACCCAAGCGGCGGGCCGTGGAGCGGATCCCTGGATGGCTGGTGTTCCCCACGTCGAGCCGGTCGGCGCGGCCCTCCGCGGTGCGGCTGCGCTGTCAGTTCCCGAACGCGATCAGGACGCCGTTCTGCCCGGGCGTGAACACCCGGCCGCGCGCGGTCGCGATGCCGGGGTTGACCCAGCCCGCCCAGTCCTCCTCCGCGACCACGTTCTCCTGCGGATGCGGCTCGGCCCGCAGCCGGTAGGACCAGACCACGGCGCCGGTGCGCTCGTTCAAGACCACCAGGCGGCCGTCACCGTCCTGGACATACACATGGCCACCGGCGACGAGGCGGACAGTGGCCGCCTGGCGCGGGCTGCGGTAACTCCAGGCCGTCGTGTACGTCGTCGTGCTGATCGCTTTCACGGTGCCGCGATAGGTCACATAGACCCGGCCGGGACCGAACGTGGGGGTGGCGTCGGCGGGAAAGGACCGCAGGACGACGCCGGTGTGCTGGTCGTAGGCCACGGTCCGCTCGTCGTCGGCGGCCTTGCTGCGCAGCCACAGTGCTCCGGCGCCCCGCACGATCGGATTGCCGCCGAGCGCGGTCAGATCGGGTACGTCGTAACGCCGCAGTTCCCGGCCGGTGCTCCGATCCAATAGCTGGTACGAGTAGTTGTCGAAACCGAACCACACCCCGAGGTCGTCGACGACCACGGGCGACATCCCCCAGTCGACGAGCGGGGCTCGCCAGAGCTCCGCTCCGTCGGAGGCGCGCAGTGCCATCGCCGTGCCGCGGCCGTCCTGCGTGTACAGGACGCCGTCGTACCAGGTGGGCGGATACTCACAGATGCCGGAGCCGGTGCTGCGGGACCACCGCTGCTCACCCGTTGCGGGGTCCCAGGCTGTCACCACGCCTCGGCCGGTCTGGGTGAAGAGCAGCCCGCCACCGTAGGCCAGGGTGGCCTTGGGATCGTTGTCGGCGATCAGGCGTTGGGGCCACAGTCTCTTGCCGGTGGCCGCGTCCAGTCCCACGAGTTCCATGCGCGGGCCGCCGGTCTGCTCCTCGTCCACCGCGTTGACCACCACGAAGACCCGCCCCCCGATCGCTACCGGCGCGGAGACGGCCGAGCCGAGGTCGACCGACCAGAGCTTCGTGAACGGCGGAGCCGCCGTCGCCTGGGCGACGAAGCTGTCGTGGCGGGCGTTGGCGCGGTACCCCAGTGTGGCGTCCGCCGGTTCCGTGGTCGCCGTGGCGGGTGCGGGTCCCGGGGACGCCGCGTTTCCCGGACCGATGCCGACGGCCAGGACCGCCAGAACCGTCGCCGTCACACAGCCCGATCTGGTCCACACATGCCTGACAGTGTTGCCCATGAGCCCCCCCCTTTTGGATCGCCACTCCATCCGCGCGGGTGGAGTCGGCCGGTGCACCGGCCGCCGCTCCGGTTACCCAGGATGCGCGACGTAACTCCCTTGTAGTGAAGGGGGTTTGGGACTTCCCGGATGCGCTGCCCCCGGCAACAGCGCAGCGGACGCCCTACTGGCCCCGACAAAGCCTCCAGAGGTGTCGGTGGGTGATCAGGCAGACGGCGAGTCCGAGGAAGGCTTCATGGATGTCGTCGAGTCGTTTCCGGCGAATGCACAGACGGCGGAAGCCGTGGAGCCAGGAGATCGTCCGCTCGACGACCCAGCGGAAGGTGCCCAGGCCAGTGCCTTAGGGCTGCTCTCGCTCGGCGATCACCGGTCGGATACCCCGCTTACGCAGTAGGCGTTGGTACTTGTCGCGGTCATAGCCGCGGTCAGCGATGAGCATGTCGGGTCAGAAGCGTTGATCAGAATTCACAGTGCAGTCACTGGGAACTTGGAATTCTCAGACAGTGAGATACCGGTTGGTTGGCTTCGCCTGTACGCGGGGTGAGGAGCAGGGCTTTTCAGGTGTAGGCGAGCAGTCGGCCAGCGGCGATCACTCCGCACCATACGAGGATCGAGACGGTGGCCGCCATCCTCGCTCTCTTCGGCGTCGGGATGTCGATGTCCCAGGCGTTCACACCGCGGTAGGTACCCCAGTGGAAGACCGCGACATTGATGCCCGCCACGATCAGGAGGCCGAGTTTCCAAGGTGCCGCGCCACTGTTGCCGACGGCGACGGCACCGGAGATGAACATCACCACTCCGGTTGCGACCGCGAGCGCGAGACCGAAGCGGGCCAGCGGCAGCAGGTGCCGGGCGGCTGCCGTGACGGGCAACATCTGCCGACCGACCCCGAGTAGCCGCAGGTCGAAGGCGAGGGCGGGGCCGACGAGCAGCGCGATGCCGAGAATGTGCACGCTTTCGAGCGAGGAGTACAGCAGCGGCGTTGTGCGGACGGTTTCGCCCAGGTTGGACCGTTCGAGCCAGGAGAAGAAGTCGTCCACGGCTCAGGTCCTGTTGGCGCGCCGTACTACGTAGTAACCGCCGCCGACGAAGAGTAGCAGCACGGCACCGCCAGTCACCAGCCAGACGGTCGCGTCGGAGGAGTCTTCGGAGTCGGACGCCGTACTGCTCGACGCACCGTCGTCGCCGGTCCCGGACTCGGCCGGCGCCGCGCCACCCTCCTGGGGGGTGGCCTCGGGAGCCACCGGCAGGGGCACGGACCGTTGGCGCACCGCTTGTCCGTCCTCCAGGACGATCATCTCGGGGCGCAGCTCGTCATCGTGCTCCCGGTCTAGGTAACCGACGACCTCCAGCTTCTCTCCCTCTTCCACCTTGCTGTCCATCCCCCAGGCCGACAGCCGCTCGATGGGGGCCAGGAACAGCTTCAGTTCGTTGCTGGACCCGGAGTAGGAGCGGGTCGACTCCATCACCTGCCGTCCGCCGATGTCCTCCAGGTCCGAGGGGATCTCCCGGTCGGCCCAGCCGTCCGGCACCTGCTTGTCCTCGATGCGCAGCGTCACCTCGGGGTGCGGGTTGCCCCACCGGACACCGGTCACGGTGCCGGAAACGTAGTAGGGCCGCGGTTGTGTTGTAGTGCTCCCAGCCGTGGTGTGCGGCCGCCGAACCGGCGGACACCAGGGCGAGACCGAGTGTGGCAACGGTCGTGGTCAGAGCGAAAGCGGAGGATCGAAGTCGCATGCCCCGCAGTCTCGTTGGTGGTTCCGCCCACTCCAGTGATTGTTCATCAGATTCAATCTCTGTGATTGCATGGAGGTATGAATCTTGAACAGATGCGCTACATCGTGGTATTGGCGGAGGAGCTCCACTTCGGTCGCACCGCCCGGCGTCTGGGCCTCCAGCAGCCGACTCTCAGTCAACAAGTACGCAAGCTGGAGGACGAGTTAGGTGTATCCCTGTTCGACCGGACTACCCGTGAGGTCAGTATCACCGCGGCGGGCGAGAGCTTCGTCGCCGAGGCCCGCCGCGCCCTCCACCATGTCGAGCGGGCACAGCTGACCGCCAGACAGACTGGCCGCGGCGATGTGGGCCAACTGTCTCTGGGGTTCGTTGGCTCGGCCGTCCCCGAGTTGATTCCCCGGCTGCTGCGCCGCTTCCGGCGCGTCTATCCGGGCGTCGAGCTCCAGGTGCGGGAACTGCCCAGTGCCCGCCAGGTCGACGAACTGCTCGCCGGCCGCATCGATGTGGGGATCCTGCACGCCCTGAACGAAAGCGAAATCCAGGAGGGCCTGACCAGTCAGGAAATTTTCCGTGACGTCCTGGTCGCGGCGCTGCCCCGCAGGCATCCCCTGGCACTCGCTTCCCCCCTGCCGACGTCCAAGCTCGCCGGTGAGCCGTTCATCATGTTCCCCCGCCGTATGGGACCGTCCCTGCATGACCGGATAACCAGCCTGACCCGGGCCGCCGGCTTCGAGGTCCAGGTCTCGCAGGAGGCAGGTCATATGCAGACCATCATCGGGCTGGTCGCGGCCGAGGTGGGCGTATCCATCGTTCCCCGTACGATGGCGGCGCTGCGGCAACCCGGTGTCGAGTTCCGGCAGCTCACCCCCCAACCCGAGCCGCTGCCCATTCAACTTGTCTGGCGCCGAGGTGAGACGAGCCCGGTGGTGCGCAACTTCCGCACGATCCTCACTACGGACTCCTCCGCGCTCCGTGGCCGCCCCGACGGCTGAGGTTTGAGGCTTCCCGGATGCGTTGCCCCCGGCAGCAGCGCAGCGGACGCCCTACACCGTGTCCTGCATGGTCAGTTTCAGGTAGCGCTTGTAGCAGCAAAGGGCTGCGGCGTGTCCGAGAAAGGCAAGGTATCCTACGTGTCCACGCCGAACTCAGGGCCCGGGGACAAAAGATCAACCGCAAGCGCGTGACGCGGCTGATGCGCATCCACCACATCGTCGGGCGCCATCTGCGCCGCACCAGGCGAAGGACGATCGCGGACAAGACGGCCCCGCCCCGGACCTGATGATGCGCGACTTCACCACCGACACTCTGAACACGAAGTGGTGTGGTGACAACACCTACATCCCCGTCGGTTACGTGGCTGTATCTGGCCACGGTGATCGACATCTGCTCGCGCCGGGCCGTGGGCTGGTCGATCGCCGACCACATGCGCGCATCCCTGGTCACCGACGCCATCGAGATGGCCGTGACCGCCCGCGGCGGCCAAGTGGACGGGGTCGTCTTCCACACGGACAAGGGCGCCCAACACATGAGCAGGGCCTTCGCCGGTGTCTGCCAACTGCACGGCATCCGCCGCAGCGTGGGACGTGTCGGATCCAGCTACGGCAATGCCCTCGCCGAGTCGTTCTTCCAGGGCCTCAAGCGGGAACTGTTGCACGGACAGCGCTGGACGTCGAAGGCACAGACCCGCCTGGAACTGCTCCGCTGGATGTCGTATTACAACCGACGTCGCCGGCACTCCGCGCTCGGCTACCTCACTCCGGTCGAGTTTGAACAGCGTCTGATTACAGCACGTACTCTGTCACGCGCCGCATGAAACCCGGTGCCCACGCCCGGGAATCAACCTCACCCCAACACCGACCCTGCCGTGGTCAACACTCTCTCCAGCTGCGAGTGGATCAAGAAGAGTCAGCCCGACCCACAACTACTACCTGGACGTGCCGTTGGAGGAAACCGTCGCCCGGCATGCCACCAAGCCGATCGCCGACGATGTCAGTGAGGCGCAGCTGCGGGACTGGTACCGGTCGCGCGATTTGCTGCCCGGCGGAGTCGAGACCGTCATCGGTGCCGACAGCACTCTCGCCGCGACCGTCGACCGCATCATGCTCGACACTGGCCTGGCCGGCCTCCCGGCCATGGATCGTTGACACCGTCCGGCGAGCACGTCATTCGGTTGCGCTAAGCGTTGTCCCGTAAATGATCTACGGCATGCCGGTTGACCAGCGTCGTTGCCTCTCATCCGGCCAGTGTGAGGTTGTGCAGGCGGGCGATGCCGAGCATGGCATGGTGGACGCCGTCGCCTTTGAGGCGGCAGTCGCGAAGGATCTTCCAGGTCTTCATGCGGGTGAAGGCGTGCTCGACGCGGGCGCGGACCTTGCGGTGTGAGCGGTTGTGCTCTTCTTTCCAGTCCGGGAGTTCGGCCTGGCCGCGTTCGCGGCGGTGCGGGATGACCAGGGCCGGTGCCGCGGTAGCCGCCGTCGGCGATCACGGTGGTGTGGCCGGCGGCGTCCTTCGCGCCCGAGATCTCCCATGCCTTGCAGTCGTTGCGGTTGCCGGTGACCGGCCGGCCGACGGTGACGACGAGCCGGGTGTCGGCGTCGATGACGACCTGGTGGTGGGTGGAGTACCGGTAGTTCTTGGACTGCTCGGCGATGGCGTGGTCGCGGGTGGGGACCAGGGTGCCGTCCACGATCAGCACGGTGTCCTTGCGGAACCGTTTGCGCCGCTGGAGCGCGAGCGCGGGCCCGAGGTGGTCGACGATGCGGTCCGCGGCCGACTTCGACACCTCGAACAGCGGCGCCAGTTGGCGCAGGGTGAGGTTCGTGCGCCAGTACGCGGCGACCAGCAGGACCCGGTCTGGAAGCGGCAGGCTCCAGGGCCGGCCCTTGCGGACCGGGTCGGCACCCTCGCGCCGCAGCGCGGTGACCAGCTTGCCGAACTGCCGCGGGCTCAGCCCGGTGAACGGGGCTATCCAGGAGGGCTCCGACGCCGTGATCACACCAGCCACGGCGAGATCATCTCACCCCTGACCAGCGATTACGGGACAACGCTTAGCTCAGCTACGAGTTCAGCGATCACATCCGCCGACAGGCCCGTGATCCTCCGGTCACTGATGATCGCTGCACGAGACGCGTTCCCCACCACACGACCATGATCGACGAACAGAAGCTCGACGCCTCACCGCCTACCGTGCACGAGCTCGTTAATCATTTGTAGATCGAATGTAAATCGGGGCCCATGAGGATGCCTGTGCCGTCTGATCACAGACTGCTACGCCAAGAGGAAAGGCATACTCATGAGATACGGCAGAACCAGCCTGTGGGCTGCGGGTTCGGCCCTGGCCGCGGCGATGGCGCTCGTCGGCACCCTCGCCCCGGGCGCCAGCGCCGAGCAGCAGCGCGACGGTAACAGCGAGAAGAGCGTCCCGATCTTACAGGCTGTCGGCGCCGACAACCTGCGGAAGATGAACGAGCAGCGACCCCTCGTCGCCGCTGCGAGCATCCTGGCCAAGGCCCAGGAGCGGGGCCACTACGAGGGCTACACGGGCATCGGCCTTCAGGAAGACCACGTCACCCTGTGGTGGAAGGGCGACCTGCCCGAGCCCGTACAGCGGGCCGCGGAGCGGGCCCGCAGAACCGCCCCCGTGCACATCGTCGCCGCGGACCACTCGCTGGCCGAACTCAAGGACGCCTCCGAGCTGTTACAAACCCGGCTGGAGAAGGACCCCTCGCTCGGCCACAGCGTCAAGATCCCCACTGACGGCAGCGGACTGGTCCTGGCACAGGACACCACCCGCGCAGCACGCACCGCCTCCGTCGCGCAGGACCACAGCACGGTCGACCGGATCGCCGGCGTGTCCGTGAAGACGATCAGCGAGGAGCCTCTCCAGGAACGCTCGCGTGTGAACGACGGTGCGCCGTGGTCGGGCGGAGCACAGATAAACTTCAATGGCGGGGCGTGCACGGCCGGGTTCGGTGTGCGTGACGCAAGCGCGACCTACCTGCTCACCGCTGAGCACTGCGGTCGGAGCGGCAATCGGTTCACCAACCCGCAGGGCACCTACATCGGCACCTCCACCAAGTCCAGTGACGCCCACGACGTGATGCTCATCCCCACGAACTCCGACAACTTCATGTACACCGGGGGACCTGACAGCGACGCGGGCGTGCGGGTCGACGGCTGGGACCACGTCTTCCCGGGTGAGTACCTGTGCCAGTCCGGAATCACCAGCGCACGGGCCACGGGCGGCCCGGTCTGCAACATGAAGGTCCTCTTCTTCTACAACGACTCCGAAGACCTGGTGGAGGCGGAGCAGATGGACGGCCGGGAGGCGGCCCGCAGCGGTGACAGCGGCGGCCCGATCTACACCGCCTCGGCCGCCGGCGGCGCGATCGCCAAGGGCACGGTGACCCGTAGTGCGGGGGCGCGCCTGGGCTTCCAGGACTTCTACACGGCCACGCGGGACTTCGGCATCTGGATCAACAGGTAGATCCGTCCTCGCGGCCCGTACCAGGGCCCGCCCGGCGTCCTCGGCGGCCGTGAAGGCCGGGAGGACGCCGGCTTCCGTCGCGGCGGCCTCGGCGAGCCGCAGCGCGGGCTGGTGGTGGGAGCCGAGGCGGGACGGCTGTCAGTGCGGCAGTTCCTGTCCCCGCACCAGCGGCAGGTGTGCCGCTTGGAAAGTCATCGCTGCTGGTCAAGCCGCATATCGGTACTCGTTGATCGCTCCGCCGAGGATGCGGGTGCGTAGGGGTTTGCCGGGATGGCCGTGCTGGCGTTCGGCGGCGGGTTCCTCGCTCACGTCGGGCGGGAGTTGGTCCCGGGCCTGGTGAGGCCGGTGTCCGTTGTAGTGATCTTGGTACCGGCCGAGGACGCGACGCGCATGGGCCTCGTGCACGATCAGCACGTGGTCCAGGACCTCCCGGCGGATCGTGCCGATCACGCACTCGCAGTGGGCGTTCATTCGCGGCGCCCGGGGCGCGCTGAGCAGCACGTCCACGTCCTCTGACTGGAAGACGGCGTCGAAGGCCTCGGTGTACTTGGTGTCGCGGTCGTGCAGCATGAAACGCAGGGACTCCATCCGTGTGCCGAAGTCAGCGGCGAGGTTGCGTGCCTGCTGCACCGCCCACTGGCCGGTCGGGTGGGCGCTAACGCCGGTCAGGTGCAGGCGCCGGGTGCCGTGCTCGAGGAACGCCGGCACATACAGGCGCTTGCCCAGGACGGTGTCGAGGTGGAAGAAGTCCGCGGCAATGATCCCCTCGGCCTGGGCAGTGAGGAACGTGCGCCGGCCGGGGCCGGAGCGGCGTGGGGCCAAGTCGATGCCCGCAGCGTTGAGGATCTGCCAGACGGTGGACGGTGAGATCGGGTGCCCCAGCCGGGCCGGCTCGCCCTGAATCCGGCGATGGCCCCACCTCGGATTCTCCTCGGCCAGGCGCAGGACGAGCTTCTTCAGCGCGGCCGGGGTCGGCCGGTGCGGCCGCGGCGCTTGGAACAGTCCCACTTCTTCGCGATCAGCCTGCGGTGCCAGGCCAGTACGGTGCCGAGCTGGACCGGGAAGACCTGCGCCCAGCGACGGCGCGGTATCAGCGAGGACAGGGCAGCAAACCAGAACTGGTCGGCCGGCTCGTAGCGCACCGGTCCTACGAGTTGGCGGCGCAGGACCGTGTTCTCGTGCCGCAGCACGAACAGTTCAGCTTCCTTCGTGGTGTCGCGGCGCAGCAGTATGCCGGGGACAGCCAGCAGCTTCCGGGTCACCCTGTACAGCAGCGAGACGATCACCATGACAGCATCCCAGCTGCTACCGACGCTCCAGGACATGGGTACGCACCTGCAGCGATGACTTTCCGAGCGGTACACGTGGTCGTCGACCTGCTCTGCCACGCCTGAGGCAGGCGGTGACCGAGCGGCCGGGTGAGGACGCCCGTTCGGCGCGTCCTCACCCGCCTGCGGCTGACGCATACCAACAGGCCCTCATGGCGGGGAGGCCAGTTTCGCCAGCATCTCTCTCGCCCGGCCTGCCGCGTCCTCCCAAGCGCCGTTGGCCGCCCACTCGAACGCCTCCACTGCACCGGGGGTGTCGCCCGAGCGGAGGAGGCTCACGCCGAGGTTGACGGCGGACATGCCGCCCTGGACGGGGTGGCCGCCGGCCATGATGAAGCGGTATGTACTGCGGGCCTCCTCCTCGCGGCCAGCCTCTCTCAGCATGCCGGCCATGTCGAAGGCGACGGCCACGGAGTGGCTGGGGTGGCCGGTGCGGACGGCTCGCTGGTAGGCGGCATGGGCGGCGTCGAAGTCGCCGTCACTGCGCAGCAGTTCGGCCTCTTTCACCGCGGCCAGGGCGGCGAGCTCCGCGTCCCCTGCGGTGACGGCGGCCTGGTGGGCGTCGTGGAGGAGGAGCTGGGCACCGTGCCGGTCGCCCCGGATGCGCCGCAGGCGGGCCCGGCAGAGGAGGACCAGCGGAGTGTCGGCGTCGGTGGCCAGGGCGAGGACGCGATGGAGGTGGTTTCTGGCCCGCTGGGAGTCGGGGTCATGGGCGTAGTCGGTGATCTCGGTGAGGTAGTAGTGGGTACGGGGGTTCAGGTCGCCGGCTTCGATCGCCGCGGTCACGGGCGTGAGAGCGGCCTCGCGGGGCTCGTGGTGGGCCAGCCAGCGTCCGTAGTCGAAGTCCAGGTCGACGGGGGTGGCCGCGGAAGGCCGGGCGGGGGCGATGGCGGTGAGGCGGGCGCGGGCCTCGTCGGCGGTGGTGGGGGAGTCGAGGGCGAGGGCGTAGGCGGCGCGGGCCTCGTCGAGGGTGTACTCGCAGGCCAGGAAATCGCCGAAGGCGAGAGCGCCCGCGCTCACCGCTTCCGCGTCGTCGGCCTTCAGGGCGAGCTCCCATGCCGTGCGGGCTCCCGCGTAGTCGCCCGTTCTCTGGCGGACCTGGGCCAAGAGGGGCGCCAGCAGTGGTTTCTCCTCGGGAGAGAGGTGATGGAGGGCGCGGTCGAGAAAGGGCTGTGCCTGGGGGAGGCGTCCTTCCGTCATCAACCGCAGCCCGGCGGCGATGAGTCGAGGGGTGTCGCCGTGGGCGAGGACGCGGGCGAGCGGCCGGTCCAGCTGGGCTGCCGCGGCCTCGAGTTCGTCGAGTCGGCGCAGTTTGGCCGCCGCCTCCTCAGCCTCCGACGCGTCGGCCGAGTCCCGGGCCTGTTCGTAGGCGGCCCGGGCGGCCTCGAGGTCGTCGTCGGCCACCAGCAGATCACCCAGGGCATTGGCGGCGGCTGGGGCGATGTCCGGGCCGTGGCTCGCCGCGCGGACGAGTGCCTCGCGGGCGCCGTCCCGGTCTCCCCGGTCGAGCAGGACCAGGGCGCGGCCGAATTCGGCGGAGGCGGCGACGCGGGGATCGTCGGCCGCGGTCAACGGAGCGAGGAAGTCGAAGAGGGAGTCCCTGTTGCCCGAGATCGAGATGTCCCGGGCCTGCAGCAGCGCGGCGGCCCAGTCCGGGTCGACCGGTTCCGGCGGCGAGAGCCGCGGAGCGTCGGCCGCCGGAAGCGGACCTCCGCCGACGTCACCGATGGAGGGGGAGGAGTCCAGCGCATGGCGCACCGCGGCGAGGCGGGCCGCCAGCTCGGGATCCGCCTCCTCGATCCCGGCGAGGTCGGTGCGCAGGTCGATGCTCTGCGACCACAGGACGCCCCGGCCCAGCTCCAGGAACTCGACCGCGTCGGTGGCCCGGCCCGCGTCCAGGGCGGCCTGGGCCGCCCCGGACACCAGGCCCGCCCGGTCGGCCAGAGCCGCCTCCCGCACGGTCCGCGGGGCGCCCACCCAGGCGACGAGCGGCATCAGTTCCATCAGCTGCCGGCACGCGGCGAGCGTCTCCTCGTCGGGGCGTCCGGTGGCCGCCGCCCACCAACGCGCCGCCGCGAACCGCATACTGGCCGGAGCGGGGGCCCAGGTGGCCAGGGCACGGAGTACGGCGGCGGCCTCGGTGATCGTGTCGGGTGGATCGGATGCGGCGTCGAAGCCGTAGGCGCGTGCGTGTCGGATGAGGGACTGGCCCAGCAGCAGGGCCGAGACCGGGGACCGTTCGAGGCCGGCCCGGTCGAAGGCCCGACGGCTGAGCGCGATGGACATCTCGAGGTCCCGCCGGTCCCCGGCGACCAGCCAGCGCCTCAGCAGAGCGGCGGCGGTGTTGTGCGCGACGGGTGTCCAGCTGCGCAACGGCACCTCCTCCGACTCGACCGCACGCAGGCCGAGTTCGATGGCGCGGTCCCGGGAGTCACCGTGACGGCTCAGCGGATCGTCGCGGCCGGTCGTGGGTTCTCCGCCGCCGTCGGTGTTCTCACCGCCCCCGGCGTCCACGTCGTCCTCCTGCCCGTCGGGGACGTCGCCGTGGATGCCGACGAGGGCGGCGAGGGCGTAGTAGTGGGCGAACGATCCCTCCGTGGCCGCGCTGACGGCCTTCTCGGCATGGGTGAGACAGGTGGTGAGGTCGTCGGGATTACCGGTGAGGATCCAGCGGCTGCGGAACATGTTCGCCGCGGCGGTCAACCGTTCCGATCGTCTCCTGTGGCCGTCCGGGGTGAGCCGCAGGACGGTGACCATCGCGTCCAGGGCCTCGTCCAGATCGGAGGGGATCTCGTGGCGGTTGTAGCGCTGGCCGAGGGCGGACGCCAGGTTGTGGACCACGGAGATCTGGACGTCGCGGTACCCCCCGACCTCGGAGGCGGACCCGGTGTCCGCCTCCGGAGGGTCGCCCAGCCGGGCCCGGATGGAGGCCCAGGCCGTCCGGTAGATCTCCACGGCCCGGTCCAAATCCTCGGGCGGACCGCCCTGCTGGTGACGCTGGCTCAGACAGGCGGCCAGTTGGAGCAGGGCGGCCGACTCCGGGTCCGGCGGGACGGGGACGGCGACCGCCCGCTGTGCGTGGGCGAGTGCCACCTCCAGATCCGGGAGTGCGCTGAAGGCGTGGAAGCGGTCGTGGTGGTTGGCGGACTGGACCGTGAGGAAGTCCTGCCTCGTCCGGTCGTCGAGGTCCGGGCGGTCCAGCGCCTCGGCGACCAGATCGATCGCACGCTCGAAGTCGGCCGGGTCGAGGCTGACCGAGGCACGCATCCGGTACGCCTCGGCGACGAAGTACGCGACCCGCACCAGCCGTTCGGAGTGGGGTGGCGGCTGACGCAGGACGTGCTCGCCGTGCTCGATCGCCCGGTCCAGGTCGCCGAGGTCGGTGCCGTCGTCGTAGCGCCGCCAGTAGGTGAGGGCAAGGAGCTCGCGGCACAGGACGGCCGGTTCGCGGAGGGAACGCGACGATGCGCGGGCGAGGACCCGCTCCCATGCCTCGATCGCCGAGTTCCGCGTGGTGTCCGTGTCGTCGTGCACGAGGAGCTTGAGCACGGTGCCGGCGTACATGGTGAGGGCTTCACCCAGCTGGGGCTCGTCGTCCGGGAGGAGGGCGAGGGACTCCGCCATCGCCTGGCACGCCTGGCGCAGTTCCGTGGCCGGTCGGTCCGCCCGCTCGGCGATCTCCGAGAGCGTGGCACCGTAGTTGTTGAGGATCCTGGCGCGCACGGAGGAGGCGAGCGGGAGGGCCAGGGCCTCGCGATGGGCTTCGAGGGCGTCGCTCATCAGGTCCTGGTCGCCGGTCACCGTGGCCAGTTGCAGCCGTGCCATCGCCAGGTTGGGGAGGAAGGTCCGCAGCAGGCCGGAGTTCCCCGCCCGCCGCGCGTGTTCGACCACGGCGAGTGTGTGGTCGAGGGCTGCGCGCAGATTCTCCTCCTGGTCGCGGTGTTCGCTCAGACGGAAGAGGACGGCGCCGAGGTCGCCGCGCATCGACACGTGGTTGTCGCTGTCCGGAGGGGTGTGCTCCAGGGCCTTGCGCCAGAAGTGGGCGGATTCCTCGAAGAGTTGGGGGTCTTGGTGGAGGGTGCCGGCGTCGCCGAGGACGAGCGCCAGGTTGGCCGCCATGGCTCCGCGGGTCGGGCGGAGGGACACCGCTTGGCGGCTCGCCGCGATCGACCGTGTCAACAGGCCGGACTCTCCGGTGACCCGCCACGTGGCGCGCAGCAGGCGGCCCAGCCGGTCGAAGCGCTCCGCACGGAGCTCGTCGGGCGCGGCCCGGTCGGTGAGCGCCTCGGCCTCGGGGATCAGGGAGCGGTGGACGTCCGCCGCTTCCGGGTCCTCGGGCAGGCAGTTCAGCAGCGTCGTCCAGATGTTGCTCTCCGCGCGTGGGTCCACGGATGCCTCGTCCAGGAACTCCAGGGCGATGTCCTTCGCCTCACGCCTCAGTTCGGGCAGATTCGCGCGGTCGCCGACCCTGAGCACCTCCGGCAGCATGTTGGAGGCGCAGGCCAGGCGTTCCATGCCGGAGAGCAGGGGCAGGGCCTGCCGGTAGCTGTCGACTCCCTCCCGCAGGGCCTCGAAGGAGACGGCGAACTCGGTCTTGGTGAGGAAGTTGCCGAGGTTGTAGAGGAACTTGCCGCGGAATTCCGGGACATCGGCGACGGCCGGTTCCGCCGTCGCCGACCGAAGGGCATCGATGGCCCTCGCCGTGTCCTCCCGGTTGCCGGTCCGTGCGCCGCGCTCCGCCAGGAGATTGCCCATCAGGCCCTGGTGCAGCCATCGCATCGGGCAGTCCGGGTAGGCGGCCAGGTGCGTTTCATGGGACTCGATCGCGGTGTCGAGGGCGGCAGTGGGGGCGGCCTGCGGATTCTCGATGAAGAAGAAGGCCTCCTCGTGCGTGCTGTCCGAAGTGCCTCGCATCAGGTTCCCCGATCCGTCCTGTTCTCGTCCGCCCGGCCCGTAACCGCGCGGCCCACGCCGGCGCCGTCAGCCACGACCGTGGCCGCCCTTCTACGGACATTTCTCGACCGTTTCCACGACGAGCACATCCCGGAGCGGGACACCGACCCGCCCCGCCTTGGTCTTGATCATGAGACGACTGCCGTTGGCGGTCGCCGCTTCACCGCACAGGACCGTACCGTCGGCGGTCCGCACCAGTAGTCCAGGCTTGGACTTCTCCGGGCCGTACCAGGTGGTGCCCACCGCGGCGACCAGCAGCCCGGTGCACAGCAGGGTGGCGGCGATGCCCTGGCGCAGATCCCTGAGCGCCGTCAGTGCGAGGAGGTGGTCCTGGGCGGCGGTCGAGGCGTTGAAGTCGACGGGCGTGGCGCGTGGCCTGCCGTTGTGCGCGCTGAGCAGCCGGTGGGCGCCATACCCTCCGGCGAGCAGAGAGGCGAGCAGCAGGCAGCCGATGACGATGTGCCACGGCGCCTCCACCTTGTCGACCTCGCTGGGGCCTCGGACCAGTCCGAAACCCACGAGGGCAAGGAGCAGGCCGCCCAGGCCGATGCGCCAGGAGTGGGCGGCCTCCCGCACCCGTGGCAACTCGTTGCGCAGCGCCTGATGGTGCTCGCGGGCACGGGCGGCGTCGGAGCTGTCGACGGGCCGGCCGGGGCGCAGGGAGGCACTCATGAGGCGGTGATCTCCAGCCGCCAGAAGGCGCCGCAGCCGCTCCTGTCTCCGGGCCGGCCGGGATGGTCCTCCTCGCAGGTGCAGATGACGATCTCCTCGTGCACGTCACCGGGCGGTGGAACCGGCTGTGCGCTGCTTCTGCGCCACAGCCGGAAGCTCTTGTAGGTGCTGGTGACGACGGGCACGCGGATCATCACGCGGCAGCGGGGGCAGGGACCGCGGAGTTCGGCGGTGCCGGGTCCGAGCCGGGTGAGGGAGAACTCCTTCGCGGCCTCCTCTTCGAACGAGCGGTGGTTGACCTCTTCGTACGGCACCGGGGTCATGGCATTCCTCTTCTCTCAGCGGCAGCTCTCAGGGACCGATGTGGGTGAACGCCGCCCACCGGCTGGGATGTTCAGGGCTCTGGTGTCTCAGCCGGATCGCGGCCCCGGTCACGGCCACGGCCGACCCCTCCGGACGGAACAGCCCGTCCTTCATCAGTGAACGGAAGACGTCCCGCGCGAGTTCGGTCGCCGTCTCGGCATCGATCGACCACAGCGCGGCCACCACCCGCCGGAAGCCGGAGTAGTGCAGCGCCGCGCCGATGGTGATCGCCTCGTCGCTCAGGTCCAGTCCGCCGGAGGCCGTCATGCAGGCGGAGAGGAACGCGAAGTCACCACGGTAGGAGCCGCGGCTCAGCTCACCGATGCCCAGTGTCCCGTCGCTCAGCAGGAGTCCGCCGCGCGAGGGGTCGAACGGGTCCTGGCGCCCGTGGCAGCTGAAGTGGGCCCAGCGGTGCGTGGCCAGCCGGGACAGGACGGCATCGCGGGTGGCGTCCGGTCCTTCCAGGACGGTCAGCCGCTCCACCCCGAACTCCTCGCGCAACAACCGAACTTCTTCCGCGACCTGCGGCAGCGGTGGCATGTCGGCGGCCTCCTGCACGGCGACCACCAGCAACCGGTCCCTGTCGCAGGGGTCCGGCTCCGGCGAGCGGGTGGCGCGCGCCAGTGCGCGCAGGGTCGGGACGTACGAGGAGACGGTCCGGTCCAGGACGCTGCGCCCGCTGCCGTCGTGGTGCCCCGCCGCGTGCAGCGGCAGGAACGACAGCCAGCCCGTCGGACACCACCAGATACGGTGCCTGCCACCGGACGTCGGATTCGTCTCGTCCAGAGCCTGCAGCACGGGTTCGGCGACGGTGTCCCACAGCCAGGCGAGATCCGGGAGCAGCGTCCTGTCCAGCTCGGCCTGCGCCTCGGCCATGTGCACCTTCGCCGCATGGTGGGCCTGGTAGGTGGCATAGACCTTGCGGACCTGGGCGCGCTGCCTGGTGTGGTGCACCAACTGCGCCGCGGCGTCCGTCATGTGGAGCCCGGCGAGGTGCCTCGCGGTCCGGTCGTGGACCTCACCGGAGGAGAGGTCCGGCAGCGGGACGGCCGTCACTCCGCTGGACGTCACCAGCAGGGCGTGGCACTCCCTCGCCACATTGATCAGCACGCCGGTGCCGTCACCGACCGTCGCCGCGAGATCCTGCCAGCGGGGCGGTGCGAGAAAAGTGGCGAACTGCGGCGCCAACCCCCTTACTCGCGCGACGAGTTCCTCCCACTCGTGAGCCAGCGCGATGCGCTGATCCGTCGCGCTCGCACCATCCGGTTCCGGCCCCCCTGCCACGCCCACGAAAGTAACGGAAGAAGCGAAGCGGGCTCAACCGGTTCGCACCAGTACGTTCATGACGGACGGGGACGGACCGGCGTACGAGGACGCCGCCCTCAGTAGAGCAGACTAAGACCGTGTCCTACATGGTCAGGTTGAGGAGCCGTTTGTAGCAGCAGAGCGCGGCTGCCAGTCCGAGAAAGGCCAGGTAGTTGCGGGGGCGTCGTTCGTAGCGGTGGTTGAGTCGGCGGTAGCCGGTCAGCCAGGACATGGTGCGTTCGATGACCCATCTGCGTCGGCCGAGTCGCTCGCTGGAGTCGATGCCTTTGCGGGCGATGCGGACGCCGATGTGCTTGCCCCATAGCCATCGCCGCAGGTGAGGGATGTCGTATGCCTTGTCCGCGTGGAGACGCCCAGGCTTGGAATCGGTCGCGTGGGATTCGTGTCCCATGTGGAAGTGGGACAGCATCGGCTTCAGGGCGAGGCTGTCGTGGGTGTTGGCCGCGGAGAGTCCGACGCGTAGGGGCAGTCCGTTCGCGTCGGACAAGACGTGCATCTTGGAACCCGGCTTACCCCGGTCCACGGGGCTCGGACCTGTGTGTTCGCCCCTTTTTTAGCGCGGACGTGAGCGGAGTCGAGGACAGCGCGCGACAGGTCGACGAGGTTCTGGCCGTCCAGGAGCTCGAGCACCTTCTGGTGCAGTCGTCCCCACACACCGGCCCGGGACCAGATGAGAAACCGGCGGTGCACGGTCGACTTCGATGCCCCAAAGCACGGCGGCAACGCCCGCCAGGCACAGCCACTGACCAGCACATAGATGATCGCGGCGAACACCGCCTCGTCATCGATGTTCGCGACCCCGCCGCCCTGCGGACGCACCCGCGCCGGCGGCAGCAGTGGCCTGGCGATCTCCCACAGGCCATCCGGCACGATCCATCCCCACCGCCCACTCCCCATGACCAGTCCAACGACCAACTGACCATGCAGGACACGGTCTAAGACCGTGTCCTACGTGGTGAGGCGTCGTTGAGCTGGTCATGGGGCGGGGTACGTGGAGTTGGATTGTTCCGGACGGGTTGTGGGAGATCGCGAAGCCGCTGATTCCTCCGTCGAAGGTGCGGCCGCAGGGCGGTGGAACGCCAGACACACCTGATGAGACGCTGTTCGCGGCGATCATCTATGTGCTGGTCAGCGGCTGCGCCTGGCGCGCTTTGCCACCCTGCTTCGGGATATCGAAGTCGACCGCCCACCGGCGGTTCCTGATCTGGTCGAGAGCCGGTGTCTGGGGCCGCCTCCACGAGGCCGTGCTGCACCGGCTCGACGACGCCGGCCTGGTCGATGTCACCCGCGTCGTCCTTGACACCGCCCACGTAAGGGCGAAAAAGGGGGCGAACACACAGGTCCGAGCCCCGTGGACCGGGGCAAGCCGGGTTCCAAAATGCACGTCCTGTCGGACGCGAACGGCCTGCCCGTCCTTGTCGGCGTCTCCGCCGGCAACGTCCACGACAGCGAAGGGCTGAAGCCGATGGTGGAGGGCCACCAAACGAGACACGACCCCCACCGCGGCCGCCACTTCAAGCCCCAGCGGCTGCACGCCGACAAAGCCTACGACCGGGCCGACCTGCGCAGATGGCTGCGAGGGAAGCGGATCGGTGTGCGGATCGCACGCAAGGGAATCGAGTCCAGCGAACGATTAGGGCGCCGCAGGTGGGTCGTCGAGCGGACGATGTCCTGGCTGTCCGGCTATCGCCGCCTCAGCCCCCGCTACGAACGCGATCCCCGCAACTACCTGGCTTTTCTCGGCCTCGCCGCCGCCCTCTGCTGCTACAAGCGGCTCGTTCGCCTCACCACGTAGGACACGGTCTAATACTCCAGCAGCGGATCGTGTTCTGAGCTGCGTTTTCGGTAGTGGCAGCGGCGGGCGACGGCCTGGCGGTGTCTTCTCCAGGCCGACCACTTCAGTGCGTGGGTGACGGGGTCACGGTCGGCTCGTGGGCGGGGCAGGAGAGCGTCCAGGAGCCGCCGGATCTCTGCCACGGTGAGCGGGACGAGGGCTGATCCGTTTCTGCAGCCCCCTTTGCGGCCTCGCCGCCGGTCTGGGCGGCGAGTGCGGTGAGGACCGCGTGGGCGAGCATGGCCGGGGTGATGTGCCGATACCAGCCGGGATAGCGGCGGACCTCGTACTGGTCGAGGCCGCATTCGTTCTTCGCGGCCTGGAAGCACTCCTCGATCGCCCAGCGGGAGCCGGCCACCTGGGCCAGCT
Source organism: Streptomyces sp. Tu 3180 (assembly GCF_009852415.1). Taxonomy (NCBI): domain Bacteria; kingdom Bacillati; phylum Actinomycetota; class Actinomycetes; order Kitasatosporales; family Streptomycetaceae; genus Streptomyces; species Streptomyces sp. Tu 3180. The sequence continues at coordinate 143,226 of NZ_WOXS01000001.1, forward strand.
CGGCGATCTCGACGCCGACGGGGGCGTAGGCCAGGTAGTAGGCCACCTCTTCGGGGTCGGACAGGCTGCGGCGGGCCATCACCCACCGGTGGTGGGTGGGCGGGTCGGGGTCGAAGACGAGGTTGGCGGGCAGCTTGGCCGCGGCCCAGTCGTAGATGCGCGGGCCCTTGGCGCCGTCGCCGCAGGACAGCCGCTGCCAGGCATCGGCAGGGGCGTCCTCGATGAGCTGGTCGATGCGCCAGATGCCGGCCAGCGACTTGATCTGCTGCGACTTGGGCACTGCCACCACATAGCCGACGTCGAGCTGCTCGAGCAGGCGGCGGAAGTGCCAGTCCTGCCCGTAGGCCTCGTCCGCGGTGACCCACGTGGCGGGCAGGGCCGCGGCCAGACAGCGTCGGACGATGTCCCGGGCCAGCTCGCCCTTGGTCGCAAAGCCCCGCTCATCGGGGATTTTCGCCGCCCGGCAGCGGTCGCGGTCGGACGTCCAAGCTTTGGGCAGGTAGAGCTCGCGGTCGACCAGGGCCCGGCCCGAGCGGGTGGCATAGGCGGCGAACACGCCGATCTGGCTGGGGGTACCCCCTCTGGGGGATTGTCGATCTTTCCCGAGGTGCCGGTGTACTGCCGGCCGACCCCGGCCGAGGTGGTGCCCTTCTTGATGAACCCGGTGTCGTCGATGATCAACACGCCATTGGGGCCAAGGGACTCACCGACGTAGGCACGGACGTCGTCGCGCAGGGCGTCCGCGTCCCAGACGCTGCTGTTCAGCAGCCGCTGGAAGCCGTCCGGCGTGCGGTGGCCTGCCCATTCAGCGAGCTGCCAGCCGTTCTTCCGTGCCGCTTGACCCAGCAGACCGCGGACGTAGTCCCGCATCCGCCACCGCAGATCCGCCCGAGCGAACCGGCCCGCCACCCGAGCGAACACCGACTCCAACTCCGCAGCCCAGCAACCGACTTCAGTCATGCCCTCCATACCGGGACAACGACAATCACCAGCTCAAGACACGATCCGCTGCTGGAGTACTAAGTCAGCGAGATGACGCCGCGAGATCCCCGTGAACAACCGATGCGCTAGCACCACCCGATTGACCATGATCGCCACACCTGGATCATGCCACCCGCCAGGCACACACGGCCCACCCACTATCACGCACCAACTCGTAAAGCTCGGTGGGCCGGTAGCGTCGATCATGTTGCGGGCCTGCTGGTCATCGCGATGAATTGGAGCTGGCGCGGCGGATGAAGTGAAGTTTCCAGACGTTTAGAGAGACGGAGATAGCGTCCAGCAGGGCCTGCTTCAGGCGTGCGGGGATGTAGCCCTGGCCGAGGCCGGCCGAGGCGACGGCGGCCAACAGCGTATGGTGCTCGTCGTGGCTCAGCTTCTCACGGCAGACGGGATGAGCGAGGACATCACGTGCGACGTATCCGTCCCCCGATGTCGTTGCCTCGTGGGTGAGGCGGTGCGACGCTTCGGTCTGCCGGGTATGTGGGGAGAGGTCGAGTACGGCCAGTCCGAGGCGAGTGCGAAAGACGGAAAGCTCGGGGCCCGTGCCGAGGGCCAGATAGCGCTTCACCATCGTTTCGCCGGGGCCGACCGGGTTCTCGTCGGCTGCGGTGTGGCAAAGCACGGCGAGGCACGCAGCGACCGAGTGCTCCCAATCCTCAACCAGCGTGCTCTTGTGGAGATACTGCAGGGCTTCGCTGGGCTGTCCGCTGAGGCAGCGGACGAGTACTTCCACTTGACGCCCGTCGAAGAGGCGCTGGCCCACACCGCGGTGTTGCTCGCTGTGGGCCTGTGCGCGATCCCATTGGCTGGCTGCGACGAGGGCGCGGGTTCCGTCTCCGAGGAGGACGGTCCACAGCCACTGGCACACCGTCTGATGGTCGGTTGCCGACTGTGTGAGGTGCTGGAAGAACAGAGTGCGGCCGTCGATGACCGCTTCCGTCTTCGATCTCACTGCCCGGTTCAAGGAGTCGAGCAGGTGGTATGCGCTGTCTCCGGCGCTGTCGCGGATGCGTAAACGGGCCAAGTTGACCAAGGGCTCCAGGGCGTACCGGGCCTCCTGCGCGCTCAAGGGCTGAGCGCACAAGATGACCTCGGCGTGACGCCAGCACAGAGTGCGCGCCAGGTCCGGCATGCCACAGTCGCTTGCGATCAGGGCCGCCTTGTTCAAGGCGACGGTCGCGGAGTTCACCTTGTTGTCGCGCTCAGCGGCGGCAGCGAGGTCGCTGATCTCGCGGACCCGATCGGCGAGGGAGAGGCAGGCCGGACGTGGACGGGCGACAAGCGGGAATCGCTGCGCTATCTGGCTGACGTCCATGTCACTGCCATTCGATGACGATGCGGTTCAGCGCGTTGTCGAAGGCGAAGCGGCCGGGCTGCGGTGCGAGCGGGGCCGCGTCGAGCGCCTGGATCTCGAACCCGACATCGAGCGTGCGGAAGTCACGGTCCCAGGTGCGGATCTGGTCCGCGACGTCTCCGGCGAGTGCCTCGCGGTCGGGGCCGTGGCCGATGACGCCGAATTCGTACAGGGCGGCGCCGTCAGAAGCCTTCTTCGCGTACGGGCGCCGGGTGAGATAGGTGAGCGTGCCGCCCTCGAAGACCGCAGTCGAGGATGGGTAGGGCGCGGTGACCAACCCTTTCTCGATGGCCTCGTCCTTGGCGGGCATCCGGCTCAGGCCGTTCGGCATGGCGCAGGTGAGCCACAGCTCCAGGTACTCCGCCGACTCCGGGCCCCGGAAGGTGACGTCCGTCCACACCTCGGTGCGCGGCTGATGGAAGATGTCGCTCAAGGCGTCCGCGTCGACCTGCTGATCTCCATTGGTGACGAGGGTGACGGTGTCGTCAGGGTCTAGGGGAACGAGGACGCGCGGGTCGCTGGCGATGCCCTGGCGCAACGGCATGAACGTGTTCATCTGGCTGCCGACGCTGCGCCAGGATCCGGCGTGGTTTTCGAAGGCGATCGAGCGGGAGACGCTGCCGCGTAAGCGCAGCGGGGTGAGGAGCCGTCCGCCGGGGGCGAGTTGTTCGAGCCAGGCATGGGGCATGGCGTGGGCGCCGACGGTGGCTTCGATGCGGTCGTACGGCGCGTTGGAGGCGTGGCCCACGGCTCCGTCTCCGAGGATCACTTCCACGTTGTCGATGCCTGCGGCGGCCAGTCCGGCACGGGCCCCGTCCACGATGTCCTGGTCCACGTCGAGCGTGGTGACGTGCCCCTTCTCCCCGACGAGGTAGCCCAGGAGGCCGGCGTTGAAGCCGGTGCCGGCCCCCAGCTCCAGGATCCTCTGGCCGGGTTCGACGTCGAGCTGCTCCAGCATCATGGCGACGATGTCGGGCTGGGATGCGCAGCTGATGGAGATGCCGGACGCGTCGAGCTTGGTGTTCACGGGGGCATTGCTGTACGCCTTCTCCAGGGGGACGCCCGGGACGAAGAGGTGGCGGGGCACCGTCCGCATGGCCTCCTCCACGCGGGGCGTGCGCACGCATCCCTTTTCGACCAGATGGTCGATCAGCTGGGAGCGCAGGTGGTCGGCTGAACTGGCTTCGGTGGTGTGACTGTTCACCCCGTCGACCGTAGTGCTCGGCACCCTCTTGGCTGGGCTGGATGCGGCGTTGTCGCTCGTTCCCATGACTACCTCTTTCGCGAGTGTTGACAAGGTGTGCTGGTCCTCCGCGGGGAGGCCCAGACGGTTCCAGTGGAAGATGCCGTGGTGGGCGATCACGGCGCGCAACCCTCGTTCCAGGCGGCCCTGGCGGTTGAGGTCGGCGAGCTGTTGGCCGAACCACTCGAACGTGGCTATCCACTCGGCCAGCGGTGCGAGTCGGCCCTCCGTGACGCTGCGGCTGGTGGTGCTGACGTCGACCGTCATCAGCCGGTGAATTGCAGCCCTGTGCCGTTGCGGATCGCGGATGTCGTCGCCGGAGCGTTCGGCTGCGATCCTCGCCCAGACGTCACCCTGTTCGTACCAGTCGAGTCCCGCTGCACGCATCGCCACGCTGAGCAGGAGGACCGCCAGCTCGCGGCGCCCGAGCCCGGGGCCGCTCGAGGTCTGTTCGCGGGCCGCCTGTTCGAGTAGGTGATGGCTGTCGTGGTGGAACAGGGCGTGCGCGAGCTCTATCGCGGCCGGACCGCCGAAGGCAGTCTCTTCCGGCTCATAGATGCTCCGTGTCCAGGAGGCGAGGACACCAGCCCCGACCAGCTCGTCCAGGGCAGCGTCCAGCCCCTTCGCGGCGTCCGGATCCGCGGGGCGGTAACGCAACCGCCACCATGGGAACTTCCGCAGGAATGACCACTGGGCCAGTCCCGACTCCTGGGCGGTCAGCACCGGGAGCAGGTGCTCCACGGCGGTGGCCTCGGCGCGGCTCCAGTCGGTGAACCGGATGAGGCGCTGCGGCCATTCGTCCGCTGCCATGTTCCCTCTTCTCTATGGCTAGTTGGTCAGGAAGCAGGTGTCCCACCCGGACGCGGACGGCGCTCCGGTGTGGAAGGAGTGGAGGGCGAGGGCGGTGCCTGCGGCACCTTCGAGGAGACCGATGTCCCCGCCTTCGGGTGGGTCGATCAGGGAGTCCGCCAGCGTGCCGGGCGCGATGTCGGTGATCGGTGCCAGGAGCCGGGGCAGGCACTCGGTGAGGCCGGGGGTGGTGGCGTCGGCGGCAACGAGTTGCGTGATGTGCGCCAGACCCGCGAAGCCGTGGCACAGGGAGAGATCCACGGTCGCGCCGAGTTGGCCGGGGTTGGTCATGGCGCGTAAGAGGGCGCCCTCGGAGATTCGTTGACGCGCAGGATTATTGAGAGCCAGAGCGGCAAGTTGCTGAGCGCGGGCGAGTCCGGCGGTCCCGTAGCACCAGGACGGCCGGGAGGGTCCGGAGCCGGGCGTGCCGGATCGTAGCTGCTCGCGGGTGATCCAGTAGGGCCACCACGGGCCGGCGGGGCCCTCCTGCTGCCAGTGATCAAGCCAGGCCAGGATGCGGGTCATCGCGTCGAGGTGACCCTCTACGGTGACGCCGCGGCACGCTGCGAGGGAGAGCACGGCGAGGGGGCCGCCGATGCCGTGGGCGACGCCGTTGTTGGCGTGCCCTTCCAGGTAGTCCGGGGAGGTCGCGCCGGAGGGAGCGAGGTGGCTCCACCAGCCAGGCAGGAATTCGCCGTCGTGCTTGACCGGCTCGGTCAGGCGGACCAGGTACGTCAGGATCTGCCGGAGCACGTCGGTGTGGACGTCGCGGTGCAGCAGGAGCGCGCCCATCCCGCTCAGACCCCGGATCGCGTCGAACTCGGCCAGTGCGGGCATCTCGCCCCGGTCCATGCGCGTGTGCGCGCCGACGAGCCGGTCGCGGATCGCCGCCGTGACGCACCTGTCGAGGGTGTTCAGGGCGCGGACGTAGCGTCCGGGACGGTCGGCTGCGGCGTGCAGGGCGAAGGCGAGCGCGGGCGCCCCGTAGTGGAGGTGGCTGTCCGCGCCCCCCACGGCGGGTTCTGCTGCGGCGCAGGCGAGCCAGTCGTGTGCGCGCTGCCACGGCCCCTGCTCGGTGCGGGCCCGTTCGATGTGCAGCAGCGCGACACCGACCGCGCCGTGCGCGAGGGACTGTGGCCACCAGCCTTGGCGGTGATGCAGCCCTCGTATGTCCCGCGGTGCGGCAAGTCGCCCTGCGATGGTGTCGGCGGCGACCCGCGCTTTTTCACGCAGGTCCATGGTGATCTCCTCGGTGAGTCCAGGCCATGGCGGCGGCGTGGGCCAGCCGTACGCACGTGCGCTCGTCGTCCTTGTCGATGCCGGTGGCACGGATGTGGTGGGCGTGGAGCAGCGAGTCGAGAACGAGGTTCGGGTCGATGCCGCTCGAGATATTCAGCAGCTTCCGGTAGCGGGCCACGGCCTTGTTGCGCTCGCTCCAGGCGGCAGTGATGGTCGCGCCGCCGGGGGCCGTGCGCAGGGCTGCCCAGTCGCCGGTCGGATCGGCTAGACGTACCGCCTCATCGAGCACCCTCCGGTCCAGGGGGCGCGGGTCGGTGATCCGGCCGTGGGTGATCAACCAGTTCATGCCGCCTGCGGTGCTGCCAGTGAATGCGGCAGCGAGCGCGACGAAGTTCGCTGCGGTGAGCACCTGATGGTGAGGGCGCACGTTCTGGGCGAACTGGACGGCCAGGGCGCGGGAGTCCGCAGTGAAAACGTCTTCGGCCAGGCTCATCAGCGGCCCCGTGCCCCACCGGCCGTTTTCCGGGTAGGAGGTGGCGAACTGCATGTCGGTGAGCAGTCCAACACGGCGCAGTTGGGCCGCCCAGGCACCCACGCGCTGTGCGGCGGATGCGAAGTCCTGCGGGTTGGGTACCGCGATGCGCAGACGCAGGTGCCAGCGCGGATCGCGGTAGCGCATGTACCACCACCTTGGCGGTTTTTCCCACTGGGCGAGGAGTCCGGGAAGGTGGCGGGCCAGGATTTCGGGCTGGCGTTCGATGTGCCCGTACAGTTTGACCAGCAGCCATGGAACGGTTCCCGGGAGATGACCGTAGTCGCGGGTGAGGATCTGCTCAGCGGTCACGCGCGGGACGGCTGGCCACTGTGGCGGGCGGGTGGCCGTCATCGGGACGATGATCTCGTGGGCCCGTCCGTCGAACCAGCCCGCGTCGGATACCGCTTCGGTCAGGGCGGCCGACTCGTTGGTGTCCAAGTGGGCGCGCAGCAGTGCGAGGTGCGCGCTTTGGGAGAGGTCCAGCGGGAGGAGCTGGTCGTCCTCGGTCAGCGCGACGTGGTCCGGAACTCGTCGGCGCGTGCGCCACTCGTCGGCGGCCTTGCGCCATTCCTTCCAGGAAGCTCGGCGGCCGGGCAACTCCGACCGGTCCAGCCGCCACCTGGCCGGAGAGAGGATCGTGCGTCCGTAGCGCACGCGCGGCAGGTACGGCAGGGCGGTGGCGGAGGCCCACGGGAAGATGGTCAGAACCGTGGTCTGGGAACGGCTGATCTCGGTGAGGAAGCGGGCGAGCGGGGGCGTGTGGCCGCGCAGGTCCAGAGCGTGCAGCGTCATGGGGTCCAGCAGGCACGCACGGGAGAGGGACACGAGGTAGAGCCTGCGGCGGTCGCAGCCCACGGCGAGGTCATCGAGTGTGACGGTGCGCTCGTCCACCGGGCGGTGCTCCGCCAGGCTGATCACGGCTGGCAGGAGTTCGGCAACGCGGGTGACGTTGGCGTCGCCGCGGTCGAGAGGAGCGAAGGAGACTTGCGTGGGCAACGCGCCGGGCGCGTTGACCGGCAGCTCCTTCAGCATGGCGGCTATGTGAGTCTGGTCCTCTGGTGTGAGTAACCCCAGGCTTCGACCGCTCGTCGTGCCAATTCCGCGGGAGGGCGCCACGCCGTGGAGGGTGAAGTCGCCTTCCTTGAGGGCGGCTTGTGACGTGGCGCGGATCTGGAAGCGCAGCTCCGTGTGGGCCGGCACCTGCGCCACGTTCGGGTCTGCGACCGTCAATGTGCGGACCAGTTCCTCGTCCAGGCAGATCTCGTCGCGGCCGTCGAGCACGGCCGCCTGGGCGAGGGAAAGCAGACGCTGCTCACAGGAGGTCAGGGCCTCACGTCGTTCGGATTCCGCGTCCCGGTATCCGGCCGGGAATCCGAGACCGACATCCGGGTCCACGACGTCCCGGACCGGGACGAGCGAATTGATGCCGTACCGTTCGAAGAACCTGTTGTGGAAGTCCTTCCACCCTGGTGTGCCGAAGGGATGCGCGGAAAGCCGGGCCAGTACGGTGGCGGCCTCCTCCGCCTCGCGGGCAACCTGTGGGGGCAGAGTGAGCGAGCAGTCCATGCGCAGGTCCAGCGTGAGGGGCTGCGCCTTGACGGGGCTCAGGGCCGTCATCTTCTGGCGCAGGGCGGTACGTAGGCGTCGACCGTCCGCCGGGGTGAGGACCTGGTTGTGCTGGCGGATGGCGTCTCGGACCGCTCGCAAGTCTGCCACGAGGTTCGCGGTTGGCGGCGCGTCGGCGGCCTCGGCCTGCTGGACCACGTGGTCGAGGGCGTCCAGGGTGGCGGACGGCGCGTGCAGGCTGCTGATGAGCACACCGCGCTGGACCAGGCTGGTGACAAGCCCTTCCACCCGGTGATCAGGCACGTCGGGGAACCCGGCTTTCACCCGTCTCACGGCTGCCTGGAAAGGGATGGGCGAGGCGGCGGCTTCGACGGCGAGCCGGACGGCGGCTGTGTAGCGCAGGGATACTTCTGCCGCAAGGCTGTTCTCGGTGCGGCGTGAGCGGGGCGGATAGGGGACGATCAACCGGTCACCGCGTACGTAGGCGGTGTTGTTGCCCATCACGTCGAGCTGCCGCAGGAGTTGAGGGCTTGCTTCCAGGCGGGCGATCAGGTCAGCGATCCAGTCGCCGTCGGCGCGTACGACGGCGCGGTGCCACTCGCCCCAGGTCCATCCCGGCTGTGTTCCAAAGGAGGCGGGTGCGATGCCGGCGAACAGGCCGTTGGGGGTTGCTCGGCCCGTCATCCGCAACACGTACCGCATGATTGCCATCACAGCTCGGCGTAGCTGACGGGTTTCGGGTCGAGTCGCTGCGCACAGGGTGGTGATCTGCTGTGCGAGCACGGGGCTGGCCTGCTCGATGGTGTCGGCGACCTCGGTCATCGACCAGACGTCGCGCAACCACGCCTGCCACTGAACTTGCCGGGCCGGGGTGTCGTCGGTGAGGTCCGGCCACGCGGGCAGCGGCAGCCTTGAGTAACGGGTGGCGCGCACGAGTGTCGTGTTCGCACACCGGTACAGCGGTCCGTCCTTCCCGGAATCCATGCACCCTCCCTGGTTCGTGGTGTAGGAGGTGCCAGCCCGCGCGGCGGATGACCGCGCGGGCTGGCACTTCGGCGTGCTGGGGGGTCAGGCCACGTTGGTGGCGCACGGGCTGGAGCAGGTGCTGCCGCAGCCGTCGTCGGTGAGGTTGATCAGCGTGGCCTGTCCGTCGCCGGACTCCAGGACGCTGATGTCGAGGTCGAACTCGTCGTTCTCCATGTGTTGTTTCCTCCATAGGTGTGCGCGGCTCCCATTGAGCCGCGGGATGAGTGCCGCGTGAGCGGCGCCGGCACGGCACGGGCGCTGTGCCGGTGGTCTGGGGTGGTCAGGAGCCGCTGGAGACCCTTGCGTGGGCGGCGGGAGACCAACTGGGTGGTGTCGGCGGCACCTGCATCCGCGAGGAGCTGGTGGAGCGAGACGCGAAGGTCCGCGGGGGCGAGCTTTGCTGCCTGTGTGATGTCGAGCGGTCGACTGCACTCGGTGACGGCTCGCAGAAGGACCAGCCGCGCGTCACTGAGTGCGGGCGCGGGCATGTCCGATGGGGAACAGCAGCTTCCCCGGAAGCGATCAGCCGATGGGCGACGACTGTCAGGGTGCAGCGTTCGGGACTGCGCAGCTTCCCCCGCATGATGCGCAGGTAGGAGTGCGTCGTGCTCGATGAGAGCTGCGTGGCGTCGGCGATTTCACGTGCTGACAAGCCGCCCGCGACGTGCTGGGTGATGCCTTGCTCGGCTGGGGTGAGTGGTGTAGTCGGGGCGGGGGTCACCATGAGGGCCTTCCTCGTTGACATCGGTCAGCGGCTGGGTGCCGGGTGCAGGCGGACGGGGACGGAGGTGTGTCCGTTGCTGATCAGGCTCGGCAGCGTTTCCAGCCCGGCCTGTTCTGTGGCGAGTTGGGTGTGGGGGAAGCGTTCGAAGAGCAGGCGCAGGGCGGTGGCGACTTCGAGGCGGGCGAGCGGGGCGCCGAGGCAGAAGTGGACGCCGTGTCCGAAGGCGAGGTGTTCTTTGCTGGGGCGGGTGGCGTCGAAGCGGTCGGCGTCCTGGTGCCAGCGGGGGTGGCGGTTGGCGGCGGCGTAGGAGGCGAGGATCGCCTCGCCGGCCTTGATTGTCTGCCCGTCGGGGAGGGGGATGTCGGTGAGGGCGTAGCGCAGGGGGAGGTGCTTGACGGCGGGCTGGTGGCGCAGGGTTTCCTCGACGATGTCCTGCCAGGTGCAGCGGCCCTCCCGGAGGTGGGTGAGCTGCTGGGGGTCGGTCAGCAGAGTGGTGATGGCCTGGTCGATGACGTTGACGGTGGTCTCGTACCCGGCGCTGATCATCAGCAGGAGTGTGTCGCGCAGTTCGGCGTGGCTGAGGGCGGAGCCGTCGCCCTCGTCGTCGCGGGTGGCGATCAGCAGCGAGGTCATGTCCTCGCCGGGCTCGGTGCGTTTGGTCTCGATCAGGGCGTCCAGCAGACGGTAGAGGGCGGCGGTGTTTGCGGCCTGTTCCTCGACGGACAGGTGGGTGGCGAACACGGTGTCCACCACGGTGCGGAACTCGGTGCGCTGGTGGGCGGGGACGCCCATGAGCCGGCCGATGACGGCGATCGGCAGGGGGTAGGCCAGGTGCTCGCGCAGGTCGATGACCTCGCCGGTGGGGAGGGCGTCGAGGGTGTCCAGGAGGCCGCTCACCAGGTCGTGGACGATGGGCTTCAGGGCGGCGATGCGGCGGGCGGAGAAGGCGGGGGCGACCATGCGGCGCAGGCGGCGGTGGTTGGGGCCGTAGGCGGTGAACATGTTCTCCACCGCCACCCACAGGGCCAGGGGCCAGGTGGGGACGGTCTCGGCGAAGGCCGGCCAGTGGTTCTTGGCGTCCTTGGAGACGTCCGGGCTGGTCAGCAGGTGCTTCAGGAGGTCGGGGTCGGAGACGGACCAGGCGGTCACGCCGAGGATGTCCACCAGGGTGGCCGCGCCGCGGGCACGTAAGGCCTGGTGCTCGGCGTGAGGGTCGGCGGCTCGGGGGTCGAGGATGAGGATGGGCTGCTGGGGCACGGCGGAAACTCCTTCATCGGGTGGTGGGGAAGACGACGGGCAGTGTGCTGAGGGACCGGTGGAAGGGGCCGGGGCGCCAGATGAGGTCGCCCGGGCGGCAGGCGAGGTCTATCTCGGGGAGGGCGTCGAGGATGTGGTGGATGGCCGTTTCGGCGATGAGGTAGGCGTGGCTGCGGGCCGGGCAGCTGTGCGGCCCGGCGCCCCAGGCGAAGTGGGCGCGGTTGCCGAGGGTGGGTGAGGTCCCGATGGCGGGGTCGTTGTTGCAGGCGGCCAGGGAGATGACCACTGGCTGGTCGGCGGGCAGGAGAACGTCGTCGATGTCCACGGGGCGTGGGGGTAGCTCATGCAGAAGTTGGCCAGCGGCGGGTCGCGGTAGAGGACGGTGTCCAGGGCTTCGCGGACGGAGGCGTCTGCGGCGTGCAGGTCGCCGGAGAAGCCGATGTGGGTCAGCAGCCGCAGGAGGGTGTTGGTGATCAGGTTGGTGAGCGGTTCGATGCCCGCGCCGTAGAGGGTGACGATCTGGTGGATCATTTCGGTGTCGTCGAGGCGGACGGTGTGGGACAGGAGCCGGGTGGTCAGGTCGTTGCCGGGCTGGTGCCGGCGCAGGGCGACCAGGTCGGTGACGGCCTGGGTGAGGATCTGATTGCCGATCGTGGCGTTCACGCCGTCGAAGATCTTCGCCATGCCGTCCGCGATGCGGTGGCCGATCTGGTCGGGGCAGCCGAGCAGGGTGCTCAGCACGTGGAAGGCGATCGGCCAGGCGTACTGGGCCAGGAGGTCGGCCTTGCCGTCGTGGCGGAAGCCGCTGATCGTCTGATGGGCGGCCTTTTCGACCAGGGCGCGCAGGGCGTGCTGGTCGATGGCGTCGAGCGCGGTGGTGTTGGCGGCCCGGTAGCGGGCGTGTTCGGTGCCGGCGGAGCGCAGGGCGTTGGGGCGCCATTCCATCATCGGCAGGACGGGGCAGGTGTCCGGGATCGTCTTTTGCCATGCGCGCGGGTCGGAGGGGAAGCGCATGGGGTCGCCGAGGATGCGGCGGGCCTGCTCGTAGCCGACGACCAGGGTCGCCGGCACCCCGGGGGCCAGGTCCACGGGCACGAGGGGGCCGGATTCCTCGCGCATGCGCCGGTAGGCGGCCTGCGGGTTGGAGGCGAAGTCGGCTTCGTACAGGGGGATGCGGCGGGGGGTGGTGCTCATGGCTGGGGCTCCAGGCGGGGTGCGGGGCGGGTGAGGTACTCGGCGAGGGTGATCAGTGCCTGCAGGCAGGAGCCGTACTCGCGGGCGTCGCACTCGGTCAGCGGGGTGTGGTCTTCCAAGGCGAGGGCCTGGCGGATTTCCGGCAGCGGGTAGCGGGGGGCGTGGTCGAACAGGTTGATCGCCACCGCGTACGGGGTGCCTTGGGATTCGAGGAGGCCGAGGATGTTGTGCGAGGCGTCCAGGTCACGGGTGTCGGCCAGGATGAGCGCGCCCAGGGCGCCTTCGGTCAGGTCCTCCCACAGGGGCCGGAAGCGTACTTGCCCGGGGGTGCCGAACAGGTACAGCACGAGCTGGTCGCTCAGGTGAATGCGGCCGTAGTCCAGGCCGACGGTGGTGGTGTTTTTGCCGGGTGTGCCGGTCAGGTCGTCCACCGCGGTGCTGGCCCGGGTGATCGGCTCTTCCATGCGCAGCGGGGCGACTTCGGAGACGCTGGCGACGAAGGTGGTCTTGCCCACGGCGAAGGCGCCGGCGATCACGATCTTCGCGGACTGTGTCACCGTGGGCGGGACGAAGTCGACGCGGTTAGGCGAGAGCGCGCAGTCCATGGAGCACCCTTTCCATGAGCGAGGCGGCGGGCTGTTCGGGAGCGGCGGGGGCGGTGAGTAGGCCTTGGTCCATGAGGTCGGCGACGAGGATCCGGGTGGCCGACGGCGGCAGGGCCAGGGCGGCGGCGATGTCCGCGACGGCCAGGCCGCCGCCCTGGGCCGGGGCGAACAGGGCAAGGACGCGCCGGGCGTCCGGTCCCAGGCCCTGGATGGTGCCGGTCGCGGCGAACACCAGGCTCTCCAGGCGGACGTCCTGGCTCGGGCGGGTACGTCCGCCCGTGCGGACGTAGGGCCTGACCAGATCCGGGTCCTGCCGCGGCCCGGTCATGCCGTCGGTGCTTTCGTGCTGCCCGTACTGCGTGCGGCGACTGCCAGCTCGCGGCCCACGCGTGAGGCCAGGCGGTGTGCCGCCTCGCTGACCACACCCATGTCGGCGTTCGGCCCGTCCGTCTTCACCACGAGCATGGTGTTCTCGCCTGCCTGGGTGATCAGGGCGATGTGGGTGACGGTTTCGATGAGGACCTGCCGTACCCCTTCGCCGCCGGCTTCCTGCGCGTAGGCCCGTGAGGCGCCCCGTAGTGTGGCGGCGACGGCCGCCAGTTTTTCGGCGTGGTCGATGTCCAGCTCACCGGTGTGGGCTTGCAGCATGCCGTCCGCGGAGACCAGCACGGCGGATTCCACTCCGGCGGTCTTCTCCAGTTCGCTGAGCAGCCAGCCGTTGCCGTTGCCTTTGTTGTTGTGGTTGGTCATGAGTGTGGTCCTTCTTCGGGTGCGGGGGAGGAGGGGGTCTCGCCGCTGCGGGCGCGCTGCGTGCCGCGGGCCCAGGCGGCGACGACGCTCGGCCGTCCCGGTTCAGCGGCGGGAAGACGCGGGGCAGGATCGGGGGTTTTGCTGCGGGTGCGAACGGTGAGGCCGCTGGCCGTCGTCTGGGGCGGTGCCGGAGTCCGGTCCGGCCGGGGGCCGGGCTGCACGGGGGTCACAGAGGCAGCGGTGGCGGCCTCGAGGGGAGCCGGTTCCGCTGGTTGGGCCCCGGGGGCTGGGGTGAGGAGGTCCTGGGGGAGGAAGAGGAGGGCGCGCGTGCCGAGGAATGCGTTCGGTGCTTCCAGATCGACGCGGAAGCCGTAGGCGTCCGCGAGGGCGGCGGCGACCGGAAAACCGGTCTGCGGGTGGGCGCCGAGCTGGGTGAGGTCCTCGTGGCGGTGCCCGGTGAGGATGTCGCGTGCCCGGTCGAGCTGCTCGGGTGTCATGCGCAGGCCGGCGTCGTCCACCAGGATGGTGACGCCGTGGTGCCCCTCCTGGAAGGACACGTGCACGGTCGCGTTCGGTGGCGAGTACCGCACCGCGTTGTCCAGCAGGAGCGCCAGGGTGTGCACGACCGGTCCGACGGCCCGGCTCGTCACCGCGGTGGGCAGTTCCTGGGTACGGACCCGCTGATAGTCCTCGATGTGGCCCATCGCGGCGCGTACCACGTCGGTCAGGGCGGTCGCCGGCCACCGTCGTGTCAGCTTGCCGCCGGCCAGCACGGCCCAGCCCTGGGCGGTCAGCAGCATCTGCTGGACGGTGTGGTCGATGCCGGTCAGCGTCTCGAACGCGGCGTCGCTCTCATGCCGTCGTACTCCCTCGCTCACCTGCCGGCCGGTTTTCGCTGCCATCCCGACGAGGGCGGACGACACGCTCCGCACCGCAGTCCGGGCGGATTCCAGTGCGGTCGAGTGGATCTGTGCCGTCTCCTGCGCTGTGATCGTACGGATTTGTCTGATTTCTTCCGCTGCTGCCGCCTGGGCCTGCTCGACCTGCCTGCGGGCCGCGCTGTGGGTGTCTTGTGCGACCGCGTGCACGACCTCGGCGGCGCGGACCGCGATCGCCGTCAGCTGCTTGCCGACCGTGGTGCCGGCCAGCTCTGCGGGCAGGGGCGGAAGAGCGCCCGGTCTGCCGGTGTGCCGTAACTGCGGAAGCGTCTGCTGCAGGAGGTGGACCAGGGCGCGTTCGGTGGCCCGTTGCTGTCGGGCGAGCCGTTCGGCTTCCTGGCGTGCCGTCTGCCAGTGGCGCCGCAGGACCCATGCCGCCGATCCACCGGTAGTGAGCGTGAGGGTGAGCAGGAGGGCGAGGGCGGTGCCGGCGGTGCTCATCGGACCTCCACCGGCGTGAGGGCGGTGGCGGCAGTGGCGGGCTTGCGGGCGTCGAGGCGCTGCAGGAGGAGCGCCGACTCGATCAGACCTATGTGGCTGAACGCCTGGGGATAGTTGCCCAGTTGCCTTCTTGTGGTCACGTCGTACTCCTCGGCCAGCAGACCGAGATCGCTGCGCAAGGCCAGCAGACGGTTGAAGAGGGCGCGGCCCTCCTCGAGGCGGCCGGTCAGGGCGAGGGCGTCGACCAACCAGAAGGAGCAGAGCAGGAAGGTGCCTTCCTCGCCGACGAGCCCGTCCACGCCCACCGTGTCTGCGGCCGTTGCGTATCTCTGGACGAACCCTTCGGGCGTGGACAGCTCCCGGCGGACGGCGTCCACCGTCCCGATCACCCTCGGGTCGTCGGCGGGCAGGAAACCGACGCGGGGGATCAGCAGCAAGGACGCGTCCAACTCGGCCGAACCGTAGAACTGGGTGAAGGTGTTGCGTACCGGGTCGAACCCCTTGGCGCACACCTCGTGGTGGATGGTTGCGCGTAATTCCTTCAGGACGGCCAAGTCGACGTTCAGAGCACCGGCCTCGGCCAGGCGGATCGTCCGGTCGACCGCGACCCAGGCCATCACCTTGGAGTGCACGAAGTGCCGACGCGGCCCGCGGATCTCCCAGATGCCCTCGTCCGGCTCCCGCCACCGCTGCGCAAGGTGCGCGATGAGACGCTGGTGCAGGGCGGCGGTGTCGCTGCAAGGAGCGAGGCCGCCCCGGTGGACGAGGTGGAGGGTTTCGATCACTTCGCCGTACACGTCGAGCTGCAGCTGGTCCGCGGCCCCGTTCCCGACCCGTACCGGAGCCGAGCCCTCATAGCCGGGCAGCCACGGCAGTTCCCACTCCCGCAGATCCCGCTCCCCGGTGACGTCGTACATGATCTGCAGGTTCTCCGGGTCGCCGGCCACCGCGCGCAGCAGCCACCTGCGCCACGCGCCGGCCTCGGCCAGGAAACCGATGTTCAGCAGGGCGGCCAGGGTGGTGGAGGCGTCGCGTATCCAGGTGTAGCGGTAGTCCCAGTTCCGCCTGCCGCCGAGGGTCTCCGGCAGCGAGGTGGTCGGCGCGGCGACGATCCCCCCGCTGGGGGCGTACGTCAGGGCCTTCAGCGTGATCGCGGACCGGACGACGGCCTGACGGTCGGGCCCGTCGTAGGTGCACTGCCGGCTCCAGTCCTGCCAGACCTTGAGTGTCGTGGCGAGCGCGGCATCCGGGTCCGCTACCTCGGGTGCGGCGCCGTGCGAGGGGCCCCAGCTCAGGACGAACGCCACGCTCTCACCCGTAGTGACCGTGAAGGTGCTCACGATCGCGCCGTCCTTCTCCGTCTGCCGGGTGGAGGTGTCGAGCCAGAGCGCATCGGCGCCGGCCTCGGCGACCATCCGCCCGCCCACTTCGTGAATCCAGGGGCTGACCCGCCCGTAACCCGGCCGAGGACGCAGGGCGGACCGCATCGGAACTTCGCCGGCGACCCCTTCGACGATCCGGATCACCTGCGGCGCCCCGTCCCGAGGCGGCATGAAGTCGGTGACGCGGACGGAGCCTGCCGGCGTGTGCCACAGCGTTTCAAGGACGAGGGAGTCCCCGACGTACCGCCGCTCAGCAGCGGGTTTTGTGCCGGTGGCGCAGGCGGGGGCTATGCGCCAGGCACCGTGCTTTTGCGTGCCGAGCAGGGCGGCGAAGACAGCGGGCCGGTCGAAACGGGGCAGGCACAGCCAGTCGATCGATCCGTCGTCACAGACGTGCGCGCTGGTCTGCATGTCGCCGATCAAGCCGTACTGCTCGATACGGGGAAGGCGTTTCATTGTTCGGGTCTCCGTAGGTCCGGGAATCCGGAGAGGGGTCGGGGCCGCCTGGCGGCCGAAGTGAACGGGGAGCGGGGGAAGGACGCAGGCGCCAGGCCGCAGGCCGTCCGGTGCTGGTGTGGCGGCGTGCCCGTCGCCTCGGCCTTTGACCGGCCGGTTGTCGGTCGCGGTGGCCGACTCGCGCTTGGTGAGCAGGCGCATCACTCTCGTGGCACCGAGGCGGCGATGGCCAAGAGGAGAAGGGCGACAGCGAAGACCGCGACGCGCCCTGCATGGCGACGGGGCCTCCACCGCTGGCGCATGCTTCTTCGCCACCAGGGCAAGGACCGCTCGGTGAGGTCCTGGGCGGTGGACACCAGATCCTGTGTGGCCTCGGCCAGCCGGACCAGATGCACGCGGCTGCGCACGTATCCGCAGGGGACGGGAGCCGAACCGAGCTGCTGCGCGTGAGCGAGGGCGGGAGTTGTGGGAGGAAGGACCGCTCCCAGTCGGTTGATGTGGCCTCGCAACCTCAGGGTGAGGACCTCCACGTCCGCAGCGGTCTCCGGCAGAGGCGAGTGATCACCGAGAACCAGGGCGATGGTCTCGCCGGCGGCGACGGTCTCCTCTCGCCGCCGCATGGTTTCCCTGACTGCAGCACCGTGCAACGCGGTGCCAAGGCCGGTGAGGGAAAGCCGGCCCCGGCGGGCGGCTGATGAGGAAGGCATAGCGGGACTCCTGTGCAAAGTCAGCCGAGTTGAAGGGAGAACGCCGTACGGGATCGGCAGCTGGCGTGCGAAGTGAGTGACCTAGCGGCTACGTTGAGTGAAGCGTGAATCCCCGCTGAGGGGTATGCCCGTGCACACCCCAAAGCCGTCAAAGGCGTCAAAGACCATTTCGACTCGGAAGACAGCGCATGGCTCGTCAGCGAAACGTCGCCCTCGCCGCCCTCCTGCGCGAAGCGGGCTGGTCCCAGCCACAAGCAGCCGCGGCAGTCGCGCGGGTAGCCGCGGAAAGCAAGGTGCGTGAGCTGGAGGCCATCTCCCGCTCGCACATCGCCATGTGGGTTCAAGGCACGCACCCGAGCGGCCAGGCGCCCCATATCCTTCGTGAGACGCTGTCCCGCAGGCTCGGCCGCCGCCTCACCCCGGCCGACCTCGGGCTGGAAGACGGACCGACAGCAACGACCGACAGCGGTTCCGACTGGAGCGTCGACCCTGTGACCGTGCTGGCCGAGCTGGGAAGCGACGACCTGGACATGCACCGACGCAAAATGCTGGCGACCACCGCCTACTCGGCCGCCGGCCTTGTGCTGCCCCCTGCTTCGTGGTGGGCAGCCGCCCCTGCCGCCGCGGCCTCGCGCCCCTCGGTCTCGCCCCGGCGAGTGGCCCAGGCCGACATCGACGACGTCCGCAACCTCACGACCTTCTACTCCGCACGAGACCAGCAGCGCGGCGGAGCCTCGGGGCGCTCGGCCCTCGCCGGCCACCTTCGCGACGAAGCAGTGCCCCTGCTGGGCAGCAGCTTCACCACAGAACAGATGCGTCGTGACACCTACTCGGCCGTTGCGGAGATGACCTACCTCGCGGGATGGATGGCCTTCGACGCCTCCGAGCACCGCACCGCCCAGCGCTACCTCACCCTCGCCGCCCGCATCGCAGCCGAAGCGGGCGACGGGCCCCTCAGCGGCCACATCCTTCGCGCTCTGGCGCACCAAGCCGTGGACCTCGGACATGCCCGCCGAGCGCTCGCTCTGGCCGACGCCTCCATGACCCGGGACCGCTATGGCCAAGCCAGCCACCGTGAGAAGGCCCTGCTCGCGATCGTCCACGCCCGAGCCCTCGCGGCAGACGGCAACCGCGCCAAAGCGCTCGCGGCCATCAGCCGCGCGGAGCGGGACCTCGCCCGCGCCGACCACAACGATGCACCGGGCCGCGTGGGCTTCTTCCAGGAAGCATCCCTGGCCCACGAGACCGCCTGCGCCCTGCGAGACCTGGGCCGGCCAGGCGATGCAGAGATCCACTTCCAGCGCAGTGTCGCCACCCGCCGCCGACAGCAATACGCCCGCACCCACAGCGTGACCCTCGGCTACCTCGGCGCCGTCCAGGTCCAGCAAGGACACCTCGACGAGGCATGCGCCACCTGGAATCAAGCCCTCGACGCCATGGCCGGCGTCCAGTCCGGCCGCGCCCGCGACGTCATCGTCCGTATGCAGAGCGACCTCTCGCCCGTCCGGCAACGCGGTGGTCGCCACGTCGCCGAACTGGACCGCCGAGCACGGAACATGCTGCGGACCATAGGCTGACCGCAGAGCAGATCCGCGGCGTCGGCCGGAGACCGCCGCACACGCTACGCCCAGGGAGAGGAACGAGCGCCGATGGCGACATATGAGGTCAAGTCGATCGCAACAGTCGTCGGGGGCCACACCCGCGTGCAGGATGATTACCAGGGCGGAGTCGAATCGATCATCAGGCTCCACGACACCTACCCCCTCGAAACACTGCAGGGGATCGAGGAGTTCTCCCACCTGACGGTGACGTGGCGCTTCCACCTGGCGCGGCCCGAAGACGTCCAGCTCCACGCACGCAGCCCACGGGGAAACCAGAGCTGGCCGGCGACCGGTACGTTCGTTCACCGCAACCACCGTCGGCCCAACCAACTGGCGATCAGCTACCCGCGGTTGCTCAAAGTCGAAGGCCGGGAACTCCTGGTCACCGATCTCGACGCCGTCGAAGGGACGCCCGTGATCGACCTGGCCCCGTACTTCGAACAGATGGGGCCTCGAGGCCCGATCCGTCAGCCCGCATGGCCCGGCGAGATGCTTGAACCGAACTACTGGGCGAAGGCAAGCGAGCGGCCCTTGGAACGCCCTGTGTAGCGGGCGTGACTGTGCTGTCCGACTCGGCGTTCGCATGGTCGGGGACCAGCTGGAGGTCTGACTCAAACCCGTGACGGTAAATACGACTGCGGGAGCGTCCACCGGCCACGGTGTCATGACGGACTGAGCTGCCATCCGCAGGTAGAGCGGGTGATCGTCGAGGCCCGGAACGGCCAGGTAGGCATAGCCGTGCGCGAGGAACACGCAGGCCGGCTTGCTGATGGCCAAGGCACTCAGAATGCGCGTGGCCAAAGGCTCGAGCCAGCCCACGGGAGCTGGCGCACGGACCGTGGGAACCTCAGCAGGGACTCGGCCCTTGTCGAGGAGCTGCTCCGCGAAGACGCGAAGTGGAGAGTTCAACGGGTACCTCCCGTGAAGAAGAGGCGATGTCCTTTGCCGTCCCGTCGGGGGAGCGGAGCGGGAAAGAGGGCTGAGGCCCGACGCGGGGCGGTGACCTTGCCGTGGGGGAACACGAGTCGGGCAGTTCGCCCCTGCGCCGGGGGTTGTGCCTGCCCGGCGGCCCAGGCCGAGGGGAGGCGTCCGGGCCGCTGGACAGGGGCCTATACGGGGCTGGGCTGCTCGCCGACCGGTGGCCGCTGAGCTTCCTCCTGCGCCATCTCATACAGCTGGTCGCGCGAGACGGGGGTGACGCCGTGCAGGCTGACCACGGTGAAGCTGGCCAGCGTCCAGCGGATCGTCTTGTCCCCCACGTACACGTGCTGGAGCTCGCCCGGCCGCCCCTCGGGCGCGGGAAGCGGTTCCAGCGTCACCGGGTCGTGCACCACGCCGGCCACCCCCCACAGCGGGACGTACTCGACCAGGGCGGCCGCCCAACCGCGTTGCAGGGGCGGACAGTTCTCGAGCGCCTCGACCCCGCAGAGCGGATGCACGGGGGGCGCGGCGGTCGTCTCCCCCTCGGCGATCGGTTCCGCGCCGCCCAGCAGATGCAGGGTGCGCTCATCGGCCCGTGCCTGAAGGACGGTCTCACCGCACACCTGGCACAGGCTGTAGCACATGGCGCGCTGCTGCCGGCGGCTGTTCAACCGGCGAAAGTCCGGCCAGCCGCGACCCGGGGCGATCCCCGAGCGCACCCACAGCGCCTCGTAACGCCGATCGGTGACGGGGTCCTCGTCCGCATAACCGATGCCCACGCCGGCGTACCCGACGTGCCGGACGAGCCCGGGTTGAGGAAGGGCCTCGGCGGTCCAGGCCGTGACGTAAGGGACGCGTTGGCCCTTCCAAAAGTGCTGCCGTGTCACAGGTCCACCAGCCCAGGGACGAGGACGGCACGGACGGTCTTGCCGGGGCCTTCCTGGGGCAGGAACCGGGTAACCCGTGCGCCGAGGCGAGCGACCTGCCGCAGCCCTCGCCCCTTCTTGCCGCGTACGGCCGCGTCGAAGTTGGGGAAGGCCGGATTCTGGTCGGAGACGTCGATGACCAGGGCGCCGGCCGCCTCGAGCGCAGCGCTCAAGGAGAGCTGCCGCTCGGACAGGGCCAGGCCGTCGGGCGTTCCGTGCCGCACCCCGTTGTCCACCAGCCGCGCGGCGACCTCAACCGCCCGCAGGACGTCACCGTTCCAGCCCAGGACGGTGACAATACGCCGGGTCCACATGCGGGGCAGGTGCAGCGCCCTCGAATCGCCAGGAAGCTGCGTTGTGAAGCTGTGGATGAGGAGCGCACCAGCCGTGACGCGGTCACGGGCCGCTGGCGCCAAGGGCCGGGACTCGACGGGCACCGGAGACTTCCCAGGAGGTTGATCTTGGCGGGCGGACATCTCGCGAAGGCTCATGTCGCCTCCTTCAAATGCTTCATTGCGACGAGCCGTTCGAGGAGTTCGCCGGCGGTCCAGCCCATCCGGCGCAGGTGCCCGACGGCCTTTCGGTAATCGCCGGGGACGTCGTTGGTGCGCAGGGCGCGGGCCCGCTCGATGAGCTGCGCCACCGCGGTGTCCTGCCCGGCTTCGGTGGCGACGGCGATGGTCACCAGCTGCATGAGGTGGCCGCGGAGCCGCTGGGCGATCTTCTCGACGGCTTCCTCCGGTATGACGTCATCCAGAGCGGATGCGACGTCGTCCAGGAGGGCGCCGCCGTCGAAGGGCTGCCACCGGCGGACCTTGGCCAGGACGTTTCCGAGTGCAGCATGGTCCAGGGGCGGCGTCCACCGCTGTACGGGGCGGAGGAGGCGCTGGACAGCGCCGGGCCCGGTCATGGCCGCCCGTCCGGGACGGCGAGGTGGCACCAGGTGGTGGCCCCGCCGTCGCTGGTCCCCCAAGTGCCGCCGTGAGCGGCGGTGAGGCAGTCGACAAGGAAGAGGCCGCGGCCGTGCTCGGCGTCATTGTCGGCGTCGTGGACGACCGGTCGGCCGGTCGTCTCGTCGTGCACGGCCATGCGCAGGAAGCCGTCGCGCACGGTCATGGTGAAGGTGACCTGTGCGCCGCGGCCGTGCTGGATGGCGTTGGTGACCAGCTCGGACACGATGAGCGTCGCGTCGTCAACCAGCGTCTCCAGACCGCAGTAGCGCAGCCGGGCCGCGGCCAGTCGCCGGGCCGCACCCACCCGGCGGGCATCCCCTTCGGGGATACTCTTCTCGTTCCGGGGCGGGGAGACCTCGAAGCACACGCTCATCCGGTCGTGGGTCCGGCGCGGACTCCCGGGGTGACGAGGGGCGTGAGGTAATCGGTCTGCCACCGCGGCGGCCAGCAGGGGGAAATCAGCGGCATCTAAGGCGGCTCGACGGGCGCGCCCCGAGGCTGGGAGGTGGGCAGTCGTCATGGTCGGCTCCATGTCGAAATAGCGTGTGACGACATGGTGGTGAACCGTAAAGGCCCCAGCTATCAACACTTGTTGATAGTTGGGGCCAAAGCGTCACCCAGTGTGACTTAGTGGGTGGAGACGGGGCCGAGCCACGACCCGTAGGACAGGAAGCTGTCCGGGAGGCGACGGCGAGCGGCCTCAAGGCCCGCGTACGTCTCCCGTACGGTCGGGTGGTACTTCGCTTGCTGCGGGGCGGCCTTGCGTGCCTTGAGCAGGTTCTCGAAGGAGGCGTCGAGGTTGCCTGTCCACAGCAGGGATCGGGCGACCTCCGCATAGTGGTGACTGGTGCGGGAGTTGGGCCAGTCCTTCGGGATGACAGTTGTCTCCGCGGCCTCGACCGATTCGCCGTACTGATCTAGCTCGGCGAAGACAGAGACGCGGTGCACGCCCACGTTGGTCGGCCCGAAGGCGAGCCAGTGAACCTTCATCGCTTCGCCGGTCTCAACTGCGATCTGCTCGGCTTCACCGAGGTGGGTGTGAGCCTGGTCCGCGTCGTGCGCGCGGCCGGCCAGAACCGCGGCGCCGAGGTGGAGTTGCCCGGTGACGACCCGCCGTTCGCGGCTGGCTTCGGCCTGGTCCAGGGTGGTCAGGCCGAGACGTACTAGGCGGCTGCCTGTACGGTACTTTCCTTCGCGCAGATAGGCGAGCGCGCGCAGGTAGTGGTACATGCCGCCGAGGACAGCGTCTGACCCGCGCTGGGCTGCCCAGTCGAGCCGGGCCAGGGAGAGCTGGGCGAGGTCGGGGTATCCCAGCTTCGCCGCGACGTCGTAGGCCGTGCGGTAGAAGCTCGCCAAGGTCAGCCAGCCCTCCCGGGTTTGGGTGGTGTGCGCGGCGGTCGTGCTCTCCTCGATGAGGCCGGCGACACGCGACGCGGCGCTCTTGATCTTCCCTGCCCGCACATCGGCGCAAAGCTGTTCGGCCTCGCGGTGCAGTTCTTCCGGTCGGCGGGCTCGAATGTCAGGGTCCGCGCCCAAGTCGTACACGTCGAGGGCCTCGCGGATAGGCCTTATAAGTACATCGAGTTGGTCGGCTCGCAGCTCATCGGCGTAGGGCTGGCCCTGGATGGTCACCACTTCAACGCGCAGCGCGCGGGCGCACGCTCCCACGACGTGGGGTGAAGCGGGAATGACACCTTGCTCGACCTTCGTCAGGGTGCTGTACGGGATGTTCGCGAGCTCGCTGAGGGCCTTCTGCGTCAGGTGCCGCTCGCGGCGTAGGCGTGCGATTCGGGTACCAGTGTGGTCTTGCGGCAGAGCGTGCATACTGGCTCCTGTTCTGCTTCGACACCAGAACGGTACCCGCGGTCGGCTCCGCGGGTACACGAATAGCCCCACCGTTCGCCGAGCGGTGGGGCTTCGTCTTTGCACCTGCTGAAGGGGACCCGGGGCGGCGATGTCGCGGTGACCACGGACTGACCCAGCCACATAGCGGGCCTCAATGCTGGTAAGGGAGAGAGCCCGCTGCGCCGGACCTACCTGGCGGCTGACGGCTCAAAGCCGCCAACGGGCACCTCTCGCACAGGTATCGTCGTGCGGGCTGGTCTGAGGCCGGTCGTAGCCCGTATCGACGGTGTTCGACTCCAGTGTCCAGCGGCCGCGCCGGTTGTGTTCCCGCAGGAGAAGAAGCCGACTGAGCCGCGCGGCCCGGAGCGTGAGGCGTATGCGCGGTTGCTGAACGTCGTGGGCCGCCGCTTCCAGCTGGCCCGTGAGCTCACTCAGGAACTGGACTGGCTGCGCGGCTGCTCGGTGCCCCGGATCGCCTGGGTGGCCAGGCACATTGCTGATGCCGGATGGACCATGACCGACGTCCGCGCCTGGCTCCACTTCCGCCGCGGCGACGTCACCCGGGTCCGCCGGGGCTCCGGCCTGCTCGCCGCACTGCTGGCCGACGCAGAGACCTTGCTGGACACCCTAGAGAAGCGGGTCACGGCGGTGGAGGACTGGCACGCAGCCCAGAAGGCGACCCGCCGTCACCGCATCCAGCAGGTCCGCGCCCGCACCTAGCAGTTCGAGGGTGACTGGCAGGCCCCCACCAGCCGCGCCGTCACGCGCCAGGTGGCTCAGGCGATGGCCCACGTCCACGAGGCGGCTAACGGCGGCCGCCACGGAGACCAAGCGCCGGTCGCGGACGACCGGTGCGAGGACAGAGGGCTGGCTGACCCGCAGATCGACCAGATGCGTGCCCAGGCGCGGGGCGAGCTCATGCGCGGAGTGACCGATCTGATCGACCTGGCGGTCGACTCCATGGGCCGCGAGGCCGCCGAACAGCTCTACGGCACAGAGCTGATGCGCCGCGCCCGCCAGCTGGCCAGTGCCGCCCGCAGCTCGCACATGACCATCACCCACCGGTAGGAGGCCCTGATGACCGAGACCACCACCCGTATCGAGCAGGCCGCCGTGGACGGTTCGGAACTGTCCGGCGTCGACCTCGCGCGGGTCGCACTGCACGCTCGCCCGCGAGGCTGCCCGCAAGCGCGGCGACAGCGAGGCCCGGATGCCGCGCCGCCGCACCCAGCATGCCGTCAAGCGCGATGGCCGCGAGCCGACCGGGGTCGCCGCCGTACTCCAGGACCTGATGGCGGAGCGGGCCTGGGCCATCCCGGCCGCCGGCGGCAGCGTCCTGGACCGCTGGCTTGACATCGCGGTCGCAGTTTCCTCCCGGCTGCCCGAGCACGTCCAGGCTGTCGCGTTCCACCCGGAGTCCGGGCAGTTGGACCTGCGCCCGGACTCCCCGGCCTATGCCACCCAGCTACGGCTGATCAGTGCCCGGATCATCGCCACGGCGAACCAGGCGGTCGGCACCGACGTTGTCCGCACCATCCGGGTCCTGGCCGCCGGAGCCGCGCCCGAGCCCCGCAGGACGGAGCCCGCCCCGCAGACCGCTGCCGCGCCCCAGGCGCCGGTGAAAACCCGCGAGACGGCCTGTGAGGGTTACCACCAGGCGCTCACCGCGCCCCAGGCGGCCCGGCCTGACCGGCTCGTCGACCCCGCCATCGCGGAGGCGATCGAGTCGCAGACCCGCGCCCTGCGCCAGCTCAGCCGGCATGCCTTCCCCGACCCCGGCGACCGGCCCAGCCCGATCGAAGCCGCACGGGCCCAGCACCGCCGCCAAGCCGCAGCCACCGAAGCCGCCGCGCTACGCCGAGCCCGGACGGAGCGTAATCGCGCCCGGATGGGTGGTACCGACACCAACACCGAGGAGCAGAGGAGCAGACAGCGATGAGCCTATACGGGAAGGCCCGGATGCTGCTCATGCAGGGCCCGGGGCTGGACGCCCCGCCAGCGCCGCTGTCGCGTAGCTGATCACAGTGGGCTTTTTTCGGCGGGCCGCCCGGCTCTTTCTACTGCTATCTCATGCGGCTCGCTGCCATCATCTGCCCTTCTTGAGACCGCCTGCCTCGCCCCTTCTAGACTGGCGACGCCTCACGAAAGGATTGATCATTTATGCGCCCTTTGGACTACCGCGATTACCTGGTTGACCTGCTGAAAAACTCCCCCGACGTGCAGCGAGTGGAAGTCCTGGAGAACGGCCCCTACCCGTATGCGCTGGCGGCGACGGTCGCGGGCCGTGAGCAGCGTTGGCAGGTGATCGGTCAGCTGGCCGACGGCGCGAAGCACAACGACGCGACGCCGCCGATCGAGGGGCAGCCCCCCGCGTTCACGGCAGCTCCGGTGACGGGTGCGCCAGACGCATGGCTGGCTGGCGTGATCGGTTCCGCGGAGCCGGTAGACACGGAACGCGTCGAGGTGTGGTCGACGCGCGAGGGTCACAACGGGCAAGGGCTGACCGTCTTCTTCCGGAACAGCGAGCGTGCATTCGTGCGCCTGGTCTGACCCCTTTCCGGCTCTTTCCCTCCGGCTTCATGGTGCGGGGAGTGATTCCGTCGAGAGGGGACCGGAATGTGTGATCAGCAGGATGGGCGGTTCGACCCGAGTCGGGTCAAGGCGTCGTGTTCGCAGTGCGGTTCGTGGGTTGGTGCGGAGAAGGGCCAGCCGGCCGCGCATCACCAGAAGCCGGGGAGCCGGGAGACATGCCCGGGAAGCGGTCAGCCCACCCAGTGAGTTCCTCCCGTCGGTGGCGGCGCTTGAGGTAGCGCGCGCCTGGCGGCACAGCGAAGCCTTCCTCCTTGACCGGAGTCCGGGGCGGGGGCTTCGCTGTGTTCAGTCGTCCTCGGTGAGCAGTTCGACGAGTTTTTTGATCTGGTCGGGTTCGAGGTTGTGGCGCAAAGCCTTGACTGCGTCGGCTGGCGTGGTGACGGAGATCCTTATCTTCCGCTTGCGGACCATTCCCGCGGGTGCGGGGAGCAGAGTCGGACGGGGGCCGCTCCGCGCGGGCCCGTGGGACCATCCCCGCGGGTGCGGGGAGCAGACGGGGCCGTTCGTCTCCGTCCAGTGCGCCAAGGGACCATCCCCGCGGGTGCGGGGAGCAGGACTTGGCACGGGCCTTGGCGATGTGCCCCTTGGGACCATCCCCGCGGGTGCGGGGAGAAGCTCGGGGCGCCCATCCGCGTGCTCGGCAACTTGGGACCATCCCCGCGGGTGCGGGGAGCAGTCCCGCTCCAGGTCCTCGCCCTGGATCGGCCGGGGACCATCCCCGCGGGTGCGGGGAGCAGGACGGCGCACACCATCCGCCCGACGCGACCAGGGGACCATCCCCGCGGGTGCGGGGAGCAGACGGATGCCACACGGGCCGGATGGGCGTCGCCGGGACCATCCCCGTGGGTGCGGGGAGCAGAGCGAGAAGCCGGCCGCCTCGCCGACCAGGCCGGGACCATCCCCGCGGGTGCGGGGAGCAGAGGTTCACGCCCATCGGGATCGCCTCCCACAGGGGACCATCCCCGCGGGTGCGGGGAGCAGGCTGTAGGTGCGGGCGGTGAGGCGCTTGTCGTGGGGACCATCCCCGCGGGTGCGGGGAGCAGAAGTGCCGGAAGGCGGCGTGGGAGGCGGAGCGGGACCATCCCGCGGGTGCGGGGAGCAGTGGACGAGGATCGACTTCGCGGCCCAGTGGGTGGGACCATCCCCGCGGGTGCGGGGAGCAGCCGCCGGGCCCCTCCATCCGCAAACGGCGCCGGGGACCATCCCCGCGGGTGCGGGGAGCAGGAGGCGCTCGCAGGTCACCCGACCGAGACCGAGGGACCATCCCCGCGGGTGCGGGGAGCAGCTGTTGCGGGACCCGCACCCGGAGCTGACGCGGGGACTATCCCCGCGGGTGCGGGGAGCAGCCCATCGAACCGGGCGCGAGCTGCTGGGCGATGGGACCATCCCCGCGGGTGCGGGGAGCAGGGCTACCCGTCCGACATGGACGTCCGGGCGGCGGGACCATCCCCGCGGGTGCGGGGAGCAGCGGTTGGCCGTCTACTTCACGAAGCACGGCTCGGGACCATCCCCGCGGGTGCGGGGAGCAGGGCGACGGCACGGTCACGGCGGCGGCCTCCGCGGGACCATCCCCGCGAGTGCGGGGAGCAGGACTACGTCTACGAGGGCGCGGCCAAGGAGCCGGGACCATCCCCGCGGGTGCGCGGAGCAGGGCGGGTGGTGGGCGACGGGCCGCCCCTCTTGGGGACCATCCCCGCGGGTGCGGGGAGCAGTCGGCGCAAGCCGGGCACTGGACGCGGCCGAGGGGACCATCCCCGCGGGTGCGGGGAGCAGGCTTTGAAGCAGGCGTGGGAGGAGCACCCGCATGGACCATCCCCGCGGGTGCGGGGAGCAGGGCTTCAAGGTCACCCAGATGAAGGACGGCCGGGGACCATCCCCGCGGGTGCGGGGAGCAGTACCCCTTGCGCTTGTTGCCCCACGCGGCCGGGGGACCATCCCCGCGGGTGCGGGGAGCAGCGGTACCGCGGATCGCTGCTCGGTTGCGCCGAGGGACCATCCCCGCGGGTGCGGGGAGCAGAATGTCATGATGGGCGTGCCGACCGCCCATTGGGGACCATCCCCGCGGGTGCGGGGAGCAGACGTAGGCCAGGCCGGGGCCGGGGAGCATGTGGGGACCATCCCCGCGGGTGCGGGGAGCAGGGCACCGCATCGGGGCCGTCCGGTGTCGCACGGGGACCATCCCCGCGGGTGCGGGGAGCAGAGTTCCTTGATCCGGCGAAGGGGGAGCTCCACGGGACCATCCCCGCGGGTGCGGGGAGCAGATGAGGCCACGCAGGGCGGGCAGGACGATGGAGGGACCATCCCCGCGGGTGCGGGGAGCAGGACGCCGCGTACCGCACCGACCTGATCGCCCGGGGACCATCCCCGCGGGTGCGGGGAGCAGATCGACGAGCTGCGTACAGCGAACTGGCAGCGGGGACCATCCCCGCGGGTGCGGGGAGCAGAGGGGACCGACGAGGGAACGTTCGAGGCGATCGGGACCATCCCCGCGGGTGCGGGGAGCAGCCTCCGAGGGCGTAGCGGCCGCGGGACTCGTTGGGACCATCCCCGCGGGTGCGGGGAGCAGATCAGCGAGCAGAGGGTCTAGTAGACGACGTCGGGACCATCCCCGCGGGTGCGGGGAGCAGGCCGGGTCGTCGCCGGAGACCGCGGGCAGGTGGGGACCATCCCCGCGGGTGCGGGGAGCAGGTCGTGGTCTGGGTGGACGAGGCGGGTGAGGCGGGACCATCCCCGCGGGTGCGGGGAGCAGCGCCCGGCGCCGACCCGCGCACGGTCGTCGTCGGGACCATCCCCGCGGGTGCGGGGAGCAGGGGAGGGAGTCGTCCCCCGCACCGTGCACGCCGGGACCATCCCCGCGGGTGCGGGGAGCAGCTGGCAGGGTCGGCTGCGGCCGTGGCTGCCCAGGGACCATCCCCGCGGGTGCGGGGAGCAGAACTCGAGCCATGCGGCCCGGGTGGCGAGGTAGGGACCATCCCCGCGGGTGCGGGGAGCAGGACGGAGAAGACGGCTTCCCCGACCTGACGTCGGGACCATCCCCGCGGGTGCGGGGAGCAGGCCCGTCCCGGCACTCCCGGCTCCGCGTGTTCGGGACCATCCCCGCGGGTGCGGGGAGCAGGACCCCCGCACCGGCTGGGTCACCGCGCACTGGGGACCATCCCCGCGGGTGCGGGGAGCAGCATTGCGGTCCTTCCGGGTCGGCGGGGTGGTGGGGACCATCCCCGCGGGTGCGGGGAGCAGAAGCTGGGCGCCAACAACATCGCGCACGCGGTGGGACCATCCCCGCGGGTGCGGGGAGCAGGAATGGCAGGCGCCCGGTTGCGGGCCCGGCCGGGGACCATCCCCGCGGGTGCGGGGAGCAGTAGGAGTGATCCAAGCACCGTTCGGGCCGGGTGGGACCATCCCCGCGGGTGCGGGGAGCAGAGACTGACATGTCGTATCAACTTGCGCAACCCGGGACCATCCCCGCGGGTGCGGGGAGCAGAGGTTCTCCGGGGTCCGGAGAGCCATCCTGCGGGGACCATCCCCGCGGGTGCGGGGAGCAGGGCGCGGGCGGGAGCCCCCTCACTTGATCGTCGGGACCATCCCCGCGGGTGCGGGGAGCAGTCTGACCTGCGCGGGTTGTAGTTTCTCCGGTAGGGACCATCCCCGCGGGTGCGGGGAGCAGGAGGCGGGGGAGCTTGCCTCCCCCTCACCACCGGGACCATCCCCGCGGGTGCGGGGAGCAGCCGTACCACTGCCCGTCGACGGTCACGTACGAGGGACCATCCCCGCGGGTGCGGGGAGCAGTACGGCAAATTTGGCCGTAACATCCCGTTCCGGGGACCATCCCCGCGGGTGCGGGGAGCAGGACGTCGTGAACTCCAGCCGGGCCTGGAACAGGGGACCATCCCCGCGGGTGCGGGGAGCAGCTCCTCGCCCGCATCCAGGGCCGCCCCGGACCGGGACCATCCCCGCGGGTGCGGGGAGCAGTGGGCGGCGGGTCTGACACCACGGTAGCGCGCGGGACCATCCCCGCGGGTGCGGGGAGCAGTGCGCTTCGGCTTGGGTTTGGTGGTCCCCGCGGGGACCATCCCCGCGGGTGCGGGGAGCAGTCTTCGGCGGACACGCCCAGGATCTCCGCGACGGGACCATCCCCGCGGGTGCGGGGAGCAGATCGAACCGGGCTACAACGGCGAGCGGAAGACGGGACCATCCCCGCGGGTGCGGGGAGCAGGGACGTCCGACGCCCTGCGCCACGGCGCGACCGGGACCATCCCCGCGGGTGCGGGGAGCAGCAGGACCGCGAGGAACGCGCGGGCCGGGCCCTGGGACCATCCCCGCGGGTGCGGGGAGCAGTTGCCGGCGCCCTGGCCGACGAGCCGGATCTCGGGACCATCCCCGCGGGTGCGGGGAGCAGATACGGATCACGGCCTCGTCGCCGGGCTCCAGGGGACCATCCCCGCGGGTGCGGGGAGCAGCACACCGGTTGGGCGATCAACATGGGCTCGCCGGGACCATCCCCGCGGGTGCGGGGAGCAGTCCGGCCTCACCGAGGAGGCGGTCGCCGCCGCGGGACCATCCCCGCGGGTGCGGGGAGCAGCCGTGACGGGGGCCGGTGCCCGCGTCGCAAAGGGGACCATCCCCGCGGGTGCGGGGAGCAGGGCGGTTGGGGCCCTCGGGGCTAGAACTCGGTGGGACCATCCCCGCGGGTGCGGGGAGCAGATCGACAGCTTCCCCAGGGCCCGCAGGATGGCGGGACCATCCCCGCGGGTGCGGGGAGCAGCCACCCAGCCTGAGAGGAATTCCCATGAAGAAGGGACCATCCCCGCGGGTGCGGGGAGCAGTGTTTCCAGCCATTTAGCGTGTCACGGATTGCGGGACCATCCCCGCGGGTGCGGGGAGCAGCCTGAGGACGCCCAGCAGTTCAGCCGCTACCTGGGACCATCCCCGCGGGTGCGGGGAGCAGTTCATCGCCAGCGGGGCCTGCGGGGTCGCGCCGGGACCATCCCCGCGGGTGCGGGGAGCAGACGAAGCGCGGGAAGCACGGGCACCGGACCCCGGGACCATCCCCGCGGGTGCGGGGAGCAGACACGGTCACGGCGGCCCGCGCGGCGGCCGGGGGGACCATCCCCGCGGGTGCGGGGAGCAGGTCGTCGGTGGGTGCGAGGGTCCACCCTTCGCGGGACCATCCCCGCGGGTGCGGGGAGCAGGCGCGGTAGACGGTGCGGCCGTCGGCTCCGATGGGACCATCCCCGCGGGTGCGGGGAGCAGCATGTCATGACTGATGACGCCTCCGAAGGTTCGGGACCATCCCCGCGGGTGCGGGGAGCAGGCCAGGCGCAGCGTCCCCGACCCGATGTGGCTGGGACCATCCCCGCGGGTGCGGGGAGCAGTGACGCCGTGTCTGTGGTGCTCCGCTCGCACGGGGACCATCCCCGCGGGTGCGGGGAGCAGCGGGGAGCGGGTCGGCCGGCGTACCGGGAGGCGGGACCATCCCCGCGGGTGCGGGGAGCAGGACTACGTCTACGAGGGCGCGACCCGGGAGCCGGGACCATCCCCGCGGGTGCGGGGAGCAGACGGGACCCTCCGTGAGGTTGTCGTCAGGGCCGGGACCATCCCCGCGGGTGCGGGGAGCAGGCGGTGACGGTGTCGGCGAGGTCGGCGCGGCGGGGACCATCCCCGCGGGTGCGGGGAGCAGTCTCTGCGGGTCAAGGAAGGCGGGACGGCCTCGGGACCATCCCCGCGGGTGCGGGGAGCAGCTGTCTACGGCGGCCGCCGCTCCGTCCGGGAATGGACCATCCCCGCGGGTGCGGGGAGCAGTCCCTGCCGTCCGTGCAGGAGATCCGCGAGCAGGGACCATCCCCGCGGGTGCGGGGAGCAGCGCCCTCGTCGTGGGCCTGGGGCTGGACGGCGGGGACCATCCCCGCGGGTGCGGGGAGCAGGCGCTCGACGCACTCGCTCCCCTGGCGGCGCCGGGACCATCCCCGCGGGTGCGGGGAGCAGCCGGGTCTCCTCGGTGCCAGCCTCAGCCCGGAGGGACCATCCCCGCGGGTGCGGGGAGCAGGACCGGTTCCGGCAGATCGACGACAGCGGCGCGGGACCATCCCCGCGGGTGCGGGGAGCAGTGTCGGGGACTGCTGCGGCGAGTCGCCCCGCCGGGACCATCCCCGCGGGTGCGGGGAGCAGAGCCGCCGGTTCGTCACCGAGGTGAAGCCCGGGGGACCATCCCCGCGGGTGCGGGGAGCAGCTCGCCGACTACGCCGCCACCGCCCCCGCCGGAGGACCATCCCCGCGGGTGCGGGGAGCAGCTCGCCAAGGAGTGGGTGCCCGGCGGTACCCGGGGACCATCCCCGCGGGTGCGGGGAGCAGAACTGCCACAGGTCGATGCCCTGGCCCCACTTGGGACCATCCCCGCGGGTGCGGGGAGCAGACCTCGGATGACTCGGTGTTGAAGGGGAGCAGGGGACCATCCCCGCGGGTGCGGGGAGCAGGCCGTCCCGTCCCACAGGTCGAGGCGGTTGACGGGACCATCCCCGCGGGTGCGGGGAGCAGACTGTGTCCGAGGACCGCGTGGAGACGCTGCCGGGACCATCCCCGCGGGTGCGGGGAGCAGGTCAGCAGGGCGCCACCCAACGTCTCCAGGGCGGGACCATCCCCGCGGGTGCGGGGAGCAGCTGATCAACAAGATCCCAGGAGGCACGACCGGGGGACCATCCCCGCGGGTGCGGGGAGCAGTGCTGCGGCTTGCGCGCGCGGTGCCGGACGCGGGGACCATCCCCGCGGGTGCGGGGAGCAGGCCGCGCGCCGGGCCGCCACGCTCGCCGCAGAGGGACCATCCCCGCGGGTGCGGGGAGCAGGGACGTGCTCTTCCAGATGGACGCTGCCGACGGGGACCATCCCCGCGGGTGCGGGGAGCAGGTGCGGTCGCGGCCGTAATCCGGGTGTCACCCGGGACCATCCCCGCGGGTGCGGGGAGCAGACTGGATGACCTGCGGTTTTACTGGCGCCGGGGGCGGTTTCTGAGTACTTTCTCCGATTCCGGCAAATGTGGCATAAAGGGCCCGATCTGCATCAGCCCCTCCCGAAGCGTCGGCGTTTGGCGGCCCTGCTCCAACCAGAGGGCGGCCCGTTCCGGGGAGCCGGGCCGGGAGCGGGTGTGTTCGGGTCGGGGCGGCGGATCAGGGTGATGCCCTCGTGGTCGATCGGGTGCCAGGCGTGGTCGTGGGTGCGGAAGGTGAAGCCCTGCTCGTTGTTGGTTGTGTGGGCCAGCAGGGCGCGGCCCTGCCCTGCGTACTGCTGGACCTCTTCCCAGAGGACGTCGCGGATCCGGGCTGAGGGGTTGCCCACGAACACGCCGGCGGAGATTTCCAGCAACCAGCGGGTGAGGAAGCCGCGTAGTCCGGCCGGGCAGTTGGTGAGGACGATGACGGTCACCAGAGTCCGTCCTCATAGTCCTCGGGACCGTCGTGGTTGACGCCGGAGGCGACCTGGTGGCCGTGGTCGCTCTGGAGCGTGACGACGTCCCGGTCACCGCCGAGGTCGGAGGATCCGACGGTCTCCGGCAGCAGGAGGTGTTTGATGTCGTCGACGCACCGATTCAGCAGGGATGTTTCGTTGATGCGGTCTCGCAGTGCACGGCGGGTGCGGGGGCCGACGTCCTCTTCGTCCTGTGCGGCTACGTCGAAGGCGAGCGGGATGCCGAGCTCCGTCTTGTAGAGGTCGGCGATGTCCAGGACGAAAGACAGTTCGTGGCCGGAGTGGATGAAACCGAGGGCCGGGCTGCATCCCAGGGAGGTGACGACGGCGTGGGCGATGCCGTACATGCATTGGGCGGCGGCGGTGATGGCCTGGTTGACGGCGTCGCCGCTGGTGAAGTCGCCGGGGGTGTAGCGGCGGCCTCGCCAGGGGACGCCGGTGCGGGCGGCTTCGGCTCGGTAGCAGTCCTTGACCCGTCTTCCCTCGCGGCCGAGGAGTTCGTGCCGGGTGAGGCCGGCGGGGTCCTCGTCCGGGAATCGCAGCCGGTACATCTTCCGGGCCACGTCGAGGCGGCTGCGCGGGTTGGCCCACTGCCGGGCCTGGGCCTCCATGAGGGCGGAGGAGCGGCTGAGGGCGCGGCCGGAGGCGTAGTAGCGCACGCCGTGTTCACCGACCCAGCAGACCGCCGCGCCGGTCTCACCCAGGACGCTCATGGCCTGGTGGGTGATGCGGGTGCCGGGGCCGAGGAGGAGGGTGCCGATGGTCGCCGAGGGGATGTGGGTGGTGCCCTCCGCGTCCTGGGCGGTGATGGCGTTGGCGTCACGGTGGACTGTGCAGCGTTCCAGGTAGACGAAGGAGAGGCGTTCATCAGTGCGGGTGAGTTGCCGGGGCGTGAGTGCCGGGCGCCGGGCGACGGTGCTCATGGGATCTTTTGGGCGTGCTGGGTGAGGGGGGACAGGGTGAGGAGGCCGCAGCCGTAGGCGCGGGCCCGGCCGATGCCCTGGGTGAGGGTGCGGCGCAGGGCATCGGGGTCGGTGACCTCCAGGCGTCCTTCGAAGGTGACGGTGACGACGGTGACCGGTTTGTCCCGACGGCTTCCGGAGTCGCGGGACTTGTCGAAGGAGAGGGACCTCGTGTCCCGTATGGCCAGCTCGTACCGGTCTCCGGGGTGGGGCCGCTTGTGGTGGGTGGTGCCTTCGGGCAGGAGCCGCCGGTCGGCCGGTTTCTCGCAGACGCGGAAGCCGAGGCGTTTTTGGCGTTCTTCGTCGAGCAGCCAGCCCATCTGGTGGACGGGTGTGAGGTGGGCGGTGAGTTTGCGGGGTTCGCCCTCCTTGCGGCGGATGGTGTGCACGGGGTTCGCGGTCAGGCGGAACGCCCAACGGTCACCGGTGGTCAGCCGGTCGAGGAGGGGGGCGTAGGGCCGGGTCTGCCAGCCGGGGTTCTCGGGGCCGGCGACGGCGGGCCATCCGGCCTGCTCGACCAGGTGTGTCAGGTCGGGGCGGTCGGGGCTGACGATGTACAGCAGCACCTCGGCGCGGGCCCGCTGGTCCAGACGCCACAGCACCCGTGGCGCGTCGGGCTGCGGGGTGTCGGAGGGCAGGATGTGCGGGAAGGACGACATGACGGCCGCGTGCATCGCCTGGGGCGAGGACAGCAGGCGGCGGGCGCCGGGCCGCGCGGTGTTGACGCGGAAGCGGGAGATGAACATCAGGCGCTCTCATCCTCCAGGACATCGAGGGCGGCGAACGGATCGTGCACGTCCCGCGGGCTGCCACCCGCCGGGATCGGGATGGGCACGACGGCGGTGACGACGGTGCGCAGCGCGTGCCGCCGGTGGGCGGCGTCGAAGCTGACCGGCTGGTCGCGCAGGACGTCCGTCGCTTGGGCGGGTTCGTCGGCGGCCGTCTCGCGCAGCACGGTCAGGGTCTGCGGGATCCGGTGGCGCCTGCGGTACCAGGCGGAGGCCTGCCAGGGCACGCTCGTCAGTACGTCCTCGAGGCGGGCGTCCTCGTGCAGTGCGAGGTCGACCGGCTCGGAGGGCGGGCAGGAGCGCCGGCCGAGGTACGGCGGGTAGACCGGGGTGCCCAGGGCGTCGCGCAGGCCGGTGAGCAGGGCGTGGTCGCCCTCGACGGCGGCGACGAAGACGGCGTCGGCGAGGTAGAACCGCTCGGACAGCGGCATGGACGCGCCGGTGACGCCGTGGTGGGCGGTGTGGAAGTCCCGGATGCGGGTGCCGGGCTGGTCGATGCGGACGGCGAACCGGAGCGCCGCCAGGGGGGCGAGGCGCGTGTCGTCGCCGCGTTCGATGCCGGCCGCCGCGGCGAGCAGGCCGACGACGCCGCTCTTGGTCGGGGCTGATTCGGTGGTGCGGCGGGTGAAACGGGAGGAGGCCCCCCAGGACTGCAGGGGGCCTGCCAGGCGGAGGACGAGCACGCCGGTGCGGCTCATGCGGGCTTCTCCAGGCGTTCGGTGACGGCCTGGCCGACGGCGGCGGCGAGCTCACGCAGCGTGCCGGTCTCGGTGCCGAGGTCGGCGAGCTTCTGCGTGGCGGGGCCGACGCGCAGGACCCAGGTGAGGGTGGTCTCGGGGTCGCCGTAGGCGCGCTCGACGTCCAAGGCGTAGGCGGCGAGCCGGTCGGCGGCCTCGCGCAGGTGCCCGCCGCCGTCACTGCGGACCGGGTCCTCGAAGGCGGCGACGCAGCTGATCGGCCGGGTGGTGCGGAGCTTGACGACGACGGCGTCGGGTTCGGTGTGGTGCCCGAAGGTGTTGATCTTCCCGGTGGGCAGGGAGGAGACGAAGGCCTGCACGAACGCCTCGACGGCCCGGCGCACCGGCTCAGTGCGCGGTTCGTCGTCGCGCAGCCCTTGACCGAGGTTGGCGGCGAGCTGGTGCACGCCGAGCGCGGCGTAGCGGTAGAGGGTGGCGGAGTTGAAGTCGACGGTGCCGATCATTCCGGCGCCGGTCTCCTCGTCCGTGTTCTCGTCGTCGACGGCGGTGTAGTAGTCGGACTCGTTGTCGACCCGGTGGACGCTGAGGGCGTGCGCGACCTGCACGGCGGCGTCGACGTTGATGTCGGCGACGTCGGCGACCATCCGGCCGAACAGAGCGATGTCCACGGAGTGGCGGGTGTCCGCGAGCTCCTTGGCGCGGGCCTTGTTCTCCTTGGTCTTCCAGAATGCCGTGCTGTCGCCGGCGCTCTCGAGTGAGAGGCGGGCCAGACCGTCGAGCTGCCGGGAGCTGAGGAAGACCAGGTACTTGCTCTCGGGGGCGGGGGTGGGGCCTGCGTCCTTCTTCGCCTGCTCGGCCTTCCGCTTGGGAACCTCGGTCTTGAAGCCCGCGGCCTTGACCGTCTCGTCGGCGAGCTGCAGCGCCGTCTCCCGCTCGACGGACGGGTCGAGCCCGGTGATCCGGTCGGCCAGGAGCTCCACGACCTTCTTGGTCCGCACGCCCAGCTCGGCGGGGTCGAGCAGGTGCTCGTCCTTGAAGTAGGTGCGGATGGCTCGCTTCCACGCCTGGCTGGAGACACGGGCGCGGGAGACCCCGCCGTAGACGGCCGTCTTGGGTGCGCCTGTGTCGTCCCGGTTGAGGTTGCTGGGCGGGACGGTCTGCAGGGCGTGCACGTCCAGGAAGATGCGGTTCACGAGGCGTCCTTGTCGTCCGTGTCGGTGTCCGAGGTGCTGTTCTCGTCGGTGCCCGGGGTGGTGTTCTCGCCAGCGGCCGGCCGGGTCCGCCGCTGCTCGTGGAAGGAGCGGCCCCACCGGCGGCGGACGGCGGCGGGCCCGTCGGGCCACTGCCAGAGGTAGAGCTGGCCGGCCAGGAGGCCGTAGTCGAGCGGGATGTCGTCGCGGCGCAGCAGGGCGACGATGTCGCGCAGCCGCTGAGTGAGGGTGACGAGGTCGGGGGCGGTGCCCGCGCGGACCAGGCGCTTGCGGACGGGTTCGTCGACGCCGTCGGCCGGCATCAGGCGCCTCACCGCCGCGCCCAGGCCGCCCGGCCGACGGTGCATAGGAGTGGAGCGAGACTGCTGGTGGAACGCCCACAGGGTGAGGGCCGCGTGCAGCGCGTTCTCGGCACGCACCAGCTCCTGCTCGCTCAACGGCCGCGTCCCCTCGGCCGGGGTGTGCAGCGGATCGGTGTCGATCAGGCTCCACAGGTCGGGCGTCTCACCCGCCTCACGGCCCGCACCGCGGCGCAGGCGGGCGAGAGCGGCAACCGCCGCGGACCTGTCCTTGAGGTACCCCTCCTGCCAGGAGCCGATGAGTGTCGCGGCGAGCTCCGCGACCCGCTGGTGAATCGGGACCGCGACGGGCGGAGCCGATGGGGATGTGGCGGATGCGGTGGTCATGCGTGCACCTCCGGGTCGGTCGCGGCGTGATCGGTTTCCGGCAGGCCGGTGGGCCCCGGCCCGGGCGGACCGTCGTCGGCCGGGGCGGTGCCTCCGTTGCTGTCTCCGGAACCGGGAGAGCCGGGGTCCCCCAGCGCCCGGGTCAGTCGCCCGCGGAACCACACGTCGGCCAGGCCCGCGTTCAGCCAGTGGGTACGGCCCTTGGTGTCGGTCTGGATGCGCCCCTCCCAGGCCGCATCACCTGCGGCGGCGATGAGACGGTCACCGAGACGGCCCACCGTCTCCCGCACCTGCCGCTGCCAGACGTGCCGGTGCTCGAAGGGGTCGGAAGCCTCCGCTATGGCGGACAACCAATTGCGGTACGGATGGTCCAGCGCGTCGAACCCCTCGGCACGGGCCGCGGACTTCGGCCCCTCCTCCTCAGCCCCGGCCGCCCGGGCCAGGTCGGCCGCGAGATCCCCCAGGACCCGCACCGCCCGGTCGGCGTCCTCGGCCGCGGCGATGGCCTGCCGCGCGTACGTGGGGTCCTGCCGGTGCAGCAGAGCGACCGGCATTACCAGGCGGTCGTCGACAACCTCATCGATCACGGACTGCTGGGTCCCGTACCTGACGCCCACCACCCGGGCACGGACGAGGGAACGACGGGGGAGGTGGCCTTCGGTCACCAGTCGGGCGACCCACTCGAGGATCCGCGGCCGCAGACGCGAGGGACCCTCGGCGCCACCGGTCTCCTCCAGCCGGTCGGCGAGCAGCGCGGCGATGCCCCGCCAGGCCGAGCGGGCCGGATCGTGTTCCAGGGGCAGGTACACCGGCGACTGCCCCAGCTTCTTCTCCTGCGCGGGACTGCGCCGCCACGCAGTCATCGGCTCGCAGCGGTGCATGTTCCGCCAGACGAGCGGATCACCGTAACCGAGGACGACACCGTGGACACCGTCCGCATCGTGGTGCAGACGCACCCGGCGCGACTGCCAGGTGTACAGGTCACGGAGACCAGTCGCTGAGCGCCCGTCGGAACCTGGACCGCAGGGCTCACGGCGCCAGGCCGGCCTGTCATCGGGGGAGAAGCCGAGCTCTTCGGTGTCCGCCGCCACCAGGTTGAGCAGCAGGGTCTCGCGCAGGGTGTCGCCCTCCACGAAGACGCCGCCCAACCCGCCCGCCCAGCCGGTGCCGAGCGGGTACACCTTGCCGCTCTTGACCCGGTCGTCGCCGACCATACCGGTTTTGATACCGGAGGTGTCATAGGCGTGGACATGAACGACCCAGCGGGCAGCCTCGGCTAAAGTCAGCCGTTCCACGTCCGGCATCCGCGCGCTGAAGAACGGCTCTCCGACGGGCACGTCGGCCACGATCCGGTTGAGAGAGAAGACCTCGTCCTTCGCCGTGCGCAGCCCGGCAGCTTGGAGGAACGGCAAGTCGGGGTGGAGCAGGTCGAAGTGCCCGCGGTGGGTGTCTAGGTACGCCTCGACGGGGACGAAGCAGTCGGGGTCGCTCCACAGGTCCGCCCAGTCCTCGGTGTTGCGGGGACCGTCCAGGGCGTCGTGCGCGACGGCCAGCAACAGGCGCACTAGGGCGAACTCCTGAGTGGCCAGGTCCCCGACCACCCGGCGCAGGTCGTCCACCTGGGCGAACACTTGCCGCAGCGACAACTCGTCTTGCGTACCGTCACATCTGAGCACCCCGATCCACGGGCGGTCGGTCAGATCGAACGACGGTGGCATGTTCTCCTCCGTCCTGGCCGATTCCGCTCCCACCGCATACACCTCACAGATCGCTGTTCGGACTGTCCTGAGCTACAGAACTTCGACACCAACATCCGCCGCTGCCTGCCAGCAGCCGTGTCGACGACTGATGTGGTCTCTGACCATTGCTAACTCTCCGACGTGCACCAGACACTGGTGCACAAGGACCGGATCTCACGACCTATCGTCCCATGACGCAACAGCTTAAGGGGAGTTGAACCGCTAGGCTCGGCCCCCTAGGATACGCAAGTCCACAACAGCTTGAGGGGGGATGAGAGTTGAAGGGCTGGATCCGTTGGCTTGTCGTCGTAAGCATGGTCGTCATCGTCTTCTGGTTGGGTCTCCTGCTGGGCCGTTGGCTGCCGTTAGGAGGATCTGAGGACGAATCCGCCAGATGGACTGTTGCCACCGCCCTCGCAAGCGCGTTGTCAGCTGTAGTCGCCATGCCGCTGGTCCGATGGGCAGAGAAACGCCCGGAGGGTCGCCAGCCGTCGAAGGAGCTCTGAGGTGCGCTCCCGCGACGTACGGCACCCCTGCGCGTGCGCGGCGTGCACCGGAGCGGGAACGTGAACCTGGCCTGATACGAGTTCCACGTATCATGCGACTGTTGCTCCCCACTCTCATGGGGATGGCCCCAGCTTGAGGGGCATACCTGCCTTTTCGCTTCACTGCTCCCCGCCCCCCGCGGGGATATCCCGCAGGACCACTGTGTGCCTTTGGCTCTCTGTCCTGCCAGTTCACGTCACCTCCAGACCATCCAGGCGGCTGTACCGGAGCGAGAATCCTGCCAGCCGGGTCTGACAGTTCTCATTGAGAGCGAGGATCAGCTGGTCGGAGAGCCAAGGGCTTTCCTTCCCCTGCCACTTGGGCAGATACAGCCGCTCTAGCTCCTCGATGGCCCGGTCCATGGTCTCGCCGGAGAACTGCAAGGGGAGCCGTAGCCCGCAGCTCGCGGCCGTACGGGCCGCGAACCGCGTCGGCGTCGCGTCCTGCGGCAACTCGAGGCCTGCGCGCTGCCGCCCTTTGCGGTCCGGCTTGAGCCACGGCAGGGTGGCGAGGCTTCCGTCACCGCGCCGCTGCACGACGACGACCTCCAGACTGTCCCGGCTGTCGCGGACCTGAGCACGCCCGGTGGAGGTGTCGTCCGTGTCGCCCACCCCGGCGGCGACCCAGCCGAACAGCGGCCGCCCCGGCTTGCCGACATCCCCCAGACGGAACACGGCGGCGCGCCCGGCCTGGTCGTCGCGGTGCCGCTCGAACAGCTCGCGCGCCTCCTTCAACGCGTCCTGCCAATGGTCCGGTCCGATCGGGTCTTCCCCGTATGCGCTCTGCACGAGCGGGCTGATGTCCGCCGGGAGCCGTACCGGCCGCCGGGACCCGCCCTCCAGGTGGGGGAGGAGCACCGCGGCCGACCGCAGTAGGGCGTACCTTCCGTACACGGCGACCGACCCCCGCACCGGGGCAGGCACGTCCGCCGTCCAGTCGGCTCCCGTCACCAGACAGCGCGCCGTCCGCAAGGGCTCAGGCCGCTCCCCTTGGCCTCGTCCGCGCTGGTGGCGGTGCAGGCGCCCCATGCGCTGCAGGAGTAGGTCGACGGGGCACAGGTCACTGACCAGCAGGTCGAAGTCGACATCCAGGGACTGCTCGGCGACCTGGCTGGCCACCACGATGTGCCGACCCGTCGGCCTGTCGTCCGTCTTCTCCGAAGGCCCGAAGAGACGGAGCAGTGTGCTGTCCTTGTCCGCCCGGTCGAGGTCGACGAAGCACGAGTGGGCCACGGTCACGTTCTCGGCGCCGAACCTGTCGCGCAGCACGTGGGCCGTCTCCAGCACCCGCTTGACCGTGTTCCGGATCACCAGCACGCACCCGCCGTCAGCCAGTTCACTTTCCAGCCGGTCGGCGAGGACGTCCAGATCGTCGGCGAGGCGCTCCACCTGTACGGTCGTCGACCGGCCCGATGCCTGCGGGCTTCGGGCCAGCGGAGTACCACCCGGTGCGACGGCGGTCAGCAGCGGATACGCGTCCGATGCGGTCGTGTCCCCGGGAGCGACCGCATCAGTACGGCCGGAATACGCCGCGACGAGTTCACGTCTGCGTGAGGCCGGCAGGGTCGCGGACAGCACCACCACCGGGACCCGGTACGCGCCCAACCAGGACAGCACCCGGTCCAGGTACACGCTCATGTACGTGTCGTAGGCGTGCGCCTCGTCGATGACCACGACCTTCCCGGCCACGGCGAGGTGCCGCAGCGCCAGGTGCCTGCTCTTCAACCCGGCGAACAGCAACTGGTCGATGGTGCCCGCGACGAACGAGGCCAGCATGGCCTTCTTGCGGCCACGCAACCAGGCGTGCGCCACGAGCTCGGCCCCCGCGCGGTGCTGTTCGTCCAGCCTCTGCCGGGGTGCGGGCTCGGATTCATCCACGCCAACGGCCACGACCTGTCCCGTACGGGCCATCAGGCCGGCGAAGTCCTCATTGAGGGCTGCCTTGGAATGGGCCAGCTGCACCGAGCGGCGTGAGCCGGCCACCCCCGGCAGCCGATCCAGCCAGTCGAGCAGGCGAGGGAACATGGCATTGCCGGTGGCCATGGTGGGCAGGGCGAAGAACACCCCTCCCGCGCCCGAGCGCGCCGCGAAGATCTCGGCCACGGCGAGCGCCGCCTCCGTCTTGCCCTCGCCCATCGGCGCCTCGACGATCATCAGACCGGGTGCTTCCATCTCCCGGGCGAGTGCCACGGCCGCTTCCTGGACAGGGCGTATCTCCGCTCCCGTCGGCAGCTCGAACCGGGAGGTGAACAGCTCCTCGGCACTTCGGTCCGGTTCTTCGGCCCGCCAGGGATCCGGCAGGTCCAGTCCCTGCCAGGCCACGGCGAGACGCTCCTGGTCATCGCGGGACGCACCATCGGGGAAGTACGGGAAGAGGTCCGGGTTGCTGGCGATCCAGTCGGAGACGATGACCAGCGCGGTGAGCAGCACCTGCACCGGCTGCGGCAGCCTGACCGTCCGCCATCCCCCCAGCCTTTCGGCCACACCGAAACGCTCGGCACAGGCGTTGAGCAGCTCGGTCTGCACCTGCCGCCAGACACGGCCGCTCGCACCAGGAGTGCGCAGCAACTCCTCATGCTCATACAGAGCCTTGATCTGGCCGTGCTCGGGCGGCACACCGTGATGTCCGCCCACAGCAACCGTGAACTGCCCGGTCCGGTTGGGCGCCCACCCGTGTCGTTCCTCCAGCCACTCCCCCAGCAGCACCTGCCCGGCCAGACCGTGCGGCGCGATCCGACGGTCCGGCCCCATCGCCCTCGCCGAGCGCATCTCCAGCCCTCGACCGCGCATCACGTCGGCGAGCTGATCGACCTGACACGCGAACGCCGGAGTGGCCTTCCCGATGTCGTGCACACCGGCGAGCCATACGGCGAGGGCACGTGCGTCCGCCTCACCCTGCGGCAACGCCTCGGCCACCAGCCTCCGCACCCCTACCGGCAACCACCGGTCCCACAACAGGCCGGCCACCGCAGCACTGTCCTCCATGTGCCGCCACAACGGCAGCCAACCGTCGGTGTCACGATCATGCTTGGCCCATACCGACCGAGCTGGCTCCCCAAGCCGGCGCAATAGGTCGGAACGAGGGCTCCCCCCATCGCTCATGGGTGATTGATACAGCGAAAGCTCGGCTCCGCACACCAAAACGAGCAAACAGAAGTATCCGCAGGAAAACAGCACCTCCAAGCCGTACGATGATCGGCTCACCTTCGAGTCAATGAGAAGCGCCTACGAGACCAGAAACCCCCGCCATGTCCCATTTGCCGGAAACTGTATAAGTTACTGAAAGCACGTCTCCGCAGCAATAAAATCCCAGGTCAGGCAGTCTGCTCCCCGCACCCGCGGGGATGGTCCCAAAGCCGGTGAAATTATCACGGCCAGAGTTAACTGCTCCCCGCACCCGCGGGGATGGTCCCCTCGGGCCGGATCGAGACGTAACCGCGTCCGACCTGCTCCCCGCACCCGCGGGGATGGTCCCAGCACTTTCAACGGCACTTCAACGGCACTCGTCTGCTCCCCGCACCCGCGGGGATGGTCCCGGAACAACCGGCTGCGCTCGGCTGCGCGACACCTGCTCCCCGCACCCGCGGGGATGGTCCCTCGCCGAAATCCACGGGGTGAGCGTGTCGACGCTGCTCCCCGCACCCGCGGGGATGGTCCCCGGCTCGCCATCTCCCGATAGGTGAGCGGCGGCTGCTCCCCGCACCCGCGGGGATGGTCCCGACAGATGCGGGCGACGCCCGCTGAGCTCCGGCTGCTCCCCGCACCCGCGGGGATGGTCCCTGGCCCGCGTCCACCCATCGGAGAACGGTCCGCTGCTCCCCGCACCCGCGGGGATGGTCCCGGCCACGGCCGCACTCATCGCACATCGTTCCCCTGCTCCCCGCACCCGCGGGGATGGT
The DNA here is from genome assembly GCF_009852415.1 of Streptomyces sp. Tu 3180. Taxonomy (NCBI): domain Bacteria; kingdom Bacillati; phylum Actinomycetota; class Actinomycetes; order Kitasatosporales; family Streptomycetaceae; genus Streptomyces; species Streptomyces sp. Tu 3180. The sequence goes on from NZ_WOXS01000001.1 coordinate 187,315, forward strand.
CCGCCTTCCTGCCACACCGTGGCCGGGCCGTCCGGGCGTCCGTCCTCCTGCTCCCCGCACCCGCGGGGATGGTCCCACGGCCGGCATCCCCAGCAAGCGCGGGGGGAACTGCTCCCCGCACCCGCGGGGATGGTCCCGCGCGCCGGAACGCCCTCGGCCCTGCTGAACGCTGCTCCCCGCACCCGCGGGGATGGTCCCGACAACCCGCAGGCCAGCCTCGCGACCGTGACCTGCTCCCCGCACCCGCGGGGATGGTCCCGTTCCGCCCCAGAACGGGGCGAACAACGGCAACTGCTCCCCGCACCCGCGGGGATGGTCCCTCAGCGCTTCCGACTTCCGTCACGTGACGAAACTGCTCCCCGCACCCGCGGGGATGGTCCGTCGCCGCCCGCTGGCTGATGGGTGAAGCCGTGCTGCTCCCCGCACCCGCGGGGATGGTCCCGGTGGCGCGGCACGGGCGGCCACCACTTCCAGCTGCTCCCCGCACCCGCGGGGATGGTCCCGCCCTCGTTGCGCGTCCCCATCATGAAGGAGCCTGCTCCCCGCACCCGCGGGGATGGTCCCGCCGGCCTGGCGCAGGATCTGCCGGACGCGGACTGCTCCCCGCACCCGCGGGGATGGTCCCCAGGTCGGCCAGCGAGACGTCGAGGACGTGGGCTGCTCCCCGCACCCGCGGGGATGGTCCCAACGCCCTGGCCGCCTGGCGGGAGGACCTGGCCTGCTCCCCGCACCCGCGGGGATGGTCCCATCTACCTGGGCCTGCCGATCCGCACGCTCGGCTGCTCCCCGCACCCGCGGGGATGGTCCCGTCGGCGTGTTCGCGGCCGTGGGCGTGATGTTCTGCTCCCCGCACCCGCGGGGATGGTCCCGTCGGCGTGTTCGCGGCCGTGGGCGTGATGTTCTGCTCCCCGCACCCGCGGGGATGGTCCCGACTCCACCGACAGCGCGGCGCGGCTGAGCATCTGCTCCCCGCACCCGCGGGGATGGTCCCAAAGCTGGCCAGGGCCACGAGGCCCGATGCTGCTGCTCCCCGCACCCGCGGGGATGGTCCCGCCGAATGCCGATACAGCGCGTCGGCCGACCTCTGCTCCCCGCACCCGCGGGGATGGTCCCCTGGGCGGCGTCCTGCGGGCGGCCGGCCGCAGCTGCTCCCCGCACCCGCGGGGATGGTCCCCCGGGCGACGTCGACGTGTGGCCGACCTGGACCTGCTCCCCGCACCCGCGGGGATGGTCCCGTCGCCACGCTCGCCGAGGAGGCGCAGAAGGCCTGCTCCCCGCACCCGCGGGGATGGTCCCAGCCACCCACCCCCCGCCGGCCGGGAGCCGGTCTGCTCCCCGCACCCGCGGGGATGGTCCCGCCCCGACGATCTTGTCTTTCAGTGTCGTGCCCTGCTCCCCGCACCCGCGGGGATGGTCCCTGGGCCAGCTCGCCCGAGGACAGGTCGTGCCACTGCTCCCCGCACCCGCGGGGATGGTCCCCAGGAAACGGAAACCGGAAACCACTACACAACCTGCTCCCCGCACCCGCGGGGATGGTCCCAACCCCCGCACTCCCGTAGGAGGCGGGGGCTGCTGCTCCCCGCACCCGCGGGGATGGTCCCGGCGGGCCAGGCCCAGGCTCGGGCGGGGTCCACTGCTCCCCGCACCCGCGGGGATGGTCCCGTCGGGTTGGTGTTGAGGGTGACGGACGTGGTCTGCTCCCCGCACCCGCGGGGATGGTCCCCACTGCACCCGGAAGGACCAGACCCTGTGAACCTGCTCCCCGCACCCGCGGGGATGGTCCCCCGGTGTCTGCGGCGGCAAGCTCCGCAATGGCCTGCTCCCCGCACCCGTGGGGATGGTCCCACCACGCGCCGCACGCTCGGCAACGGACCGATCTGCTCCCCGCACCCGCGGGGATGGTCCCCACACCCGGCGCAAGGTGCTGGAGCTGCTGAACTGCTCCCCGCACCCGCGGGGATGGTCCCAGCTCGCGGCCGCGGAGACGACGCTCCGCCGGCTGCTCCCCGCACCCGCGGGGATGGTCCCACCAGCACGCTCCTGGTGTGTGACCTCCCCGGCTGCTCCCCGCACCCGCGGGGATGGTCCCTTCAGGTCCTCGAGGGCGCTGTTGTAGCCGTCCTGCTCCCCGCACCCGCGGGGATGGTCCCTACCAGCTCAACGCGATCAAGACGAAGCAGCTCTGCTCCCCGCACCCGCGGGGATGGTCCCGCCGCGTTGCGCAGCATCGGCGGCCGTCACCTCTGCTCCCCGCACCCGCGGGGATGGTCCCACGATCCTGTACTTGGGTATCGACTGGAGCGACTGCTCCCCGCACCCGCGGGGATGGTCCCGGAACCCGCAGCTTCGCAAGCTGCTGGAGCTGCTGCTCCCCGCACCCGCGGGGATGGTCCCCGCCCGTCAAACCCCGAACCCAGCCCCGAAAGCTGCTCCCCGCACCCGCGGGGATGGTCCCGACGCCCAGGCCCGCGCCACCCACCACCTCACCTGCTCCCCGCACCCGCGGGGATGGTCCCCTGTCTCTCTTCGAGGAGGAGCGGGCTTACGACTGCTCCCCGCACCCGCGGGGATGGTCCCGCCGGAGTCCACAGCCCTGCCCCACTACTTCCTGCTCCCCGCACCCGCGGGGATGGTCCCACGTCCCCGGCGCGCAGGGTGAACTTTCGCTCCTGCTCCCCGCACCCGCGGGGATGGTCCCGCCCCCAGGCTCGTGTTGAACGCGGTGATGGCGCTGCTCCCCGCACCCGCGGGGATGATCCCTGAACCGGGCCGCGGGTGCCGGTGAACGGAGACTGCTCCCCGCACCCGCGGGGATGGTCCCAAGGCGGGCCGGTGGCGTATCGTCCCCGCCCTCTGCTCCCCGCACCTGCGGGGATGGTCCCCATCGGCGCCGAACCGGCCGGGGCGAGCGGGTCTGCTTCCCGCACCCGCGGGGATGGTCCCTTGTCGAGCTTGGCGGGACGGGTCTTGCCGTTCTGCTCCCCACACTCGCGGGGATGGTCCCACTACCTGCACGACGACGGCCGAATCGATGCGCTGCTCCCCGCACCCGCGGGGATGGTCCCACTACCTGCACGACGACGGCCGAATCGATGCGCTGCTCCCCGCACCCGCGGGGATGGTCCCCAGCCCGGTGACGGGAAGTTTGTTCAGCTTGACTGCTCCCCGCACCCGCGGGGATGGTCCCGGGATCCGCTTCCTGTCCCGGACCGCGTCCCGCTGCTCCCCGCACCCGTGGGGATGGAGGCGGTGCAGGGGCCGCGGCCATGGAGGGCGAGCGACTGGAGGGTGTGGTTGCCGGCGAGCACCACCAGGTGGCCGTCCGGGAGTGGGCGGGCGATCAGGAAGCGGTACTGCCCGCTGGTGCGCAGGCTCTGCAGGATGAGGCGCACGTCGCCGCGGCGGGCGTTGCCCAGGTAGAGGGTCAGCTCCTCCAGCGTCACCTCTTGGGTGCGCACGCACGTCGCCTGTGACATGGGCTTATCCCCCTGCTCGGTGTCCTGGGCGACGGAGAAGGATAAGTGTAAGTTCCGCTGCCGGGCCCGGTTGCGGGCCCGGCTGGTCAGGTGCGGCGGGCAGCGCGGCGGGCGTCCTGCTCGGCCTGCCACTGGCGGGAGATGCGTCCCTTCATGCGCCGGCGGAAGGCGGGGATGTTATTGGAGGGGATGCCGACGGGGGCGGGGCCGAGGACGGCCAGGAGGCCGCTGTTTGGTCGGCGTCTGCGACCGCCGGGAGTCGATGATTACTCCCGACGACAATTGCGGTTACGTGGGCATTCGCCTTAGGTGCCCTTTTGGCCAGCTTATCCTAGATCGTGCGAATCCAACCTGGAACTGCCATCATGAGCGGCGACAGCGTTTGGTCGCTGCCCACCCAGGTCCAGCGAAGGGCGACGGCATGTCCGATCAGTCCGTTCAACCAAAAAACGACCGTCGTCTCACCAGGGCCGAGCGGATCGTTGCCGGTGCAGTGGGAGCGGTCATTCTAGTCATCGCCTTGGTCCTCGTCGTCAAACCGCCCGATCACCGGGTGGCGCTGCAGCAGTGTCGAAACGCCGCTGCGGGATGCATCGTCTCCGTCGACAACGACCTGACTACATTCGCTGTCGCCCTGGCTGCCCTGGGGACGGTCGCAGCCCTGATCGCGATCCTCGGTATTCGGTTTAACACGGTTAAGGCCGTCGGTACGGAGCTGGGTCGCGTGGACACCGAAGGCCTGGCCTACGTCCCCCCACCGGCCAAGGAGGGGGCGGCCGATGCCGTACCGTCTCAGACCTCACCGGACGAGCAGTCGGCAGACCAGTCGATCAGTGTGGAAGTGCGACAGGGCCTCGGTACGACGCTCGGCCGGGCCCCGGTTGCGATCACTCACCTCACCGAACCGATGCCTTCGGTGAACCCGCTACTTCTGCGTGACTACCGATCGGCGCGCAAGGAGGCCCAGTATGGGCACTTTCTGACGCATGTCCTCAACCCGGCTAGGACTCCGGGACAGCGTTATTCCGTTGCGCTCCGAGTAACCCCTGCCAGGAACGCCACCGAGAAGGTGCGGTCTGCATCGTTCTTCTTCGGGAAGCACTGGGGGGACAAGGTCTTCGACGGCCAACGCGGAGCGGACGGACGAGTCGGCATTGTCACCGAGGCCTATGGACCTTTTCTCGCGCTGTGCCAGGTCGAATTCGAGAGCGGCCGCCGCATCCTGCTGGACCATTACTGCGACTTCGACATGGGCGAGTTGCTGCACTAAAGGGCGTTGCAGAAGGCCGTGAACTGGGCATCTCCGTTGTATGGCTCGGGTGTTGAGGGCCGAGCGGATGCGGGTGGAGACGTTCACGGGCCTGCGGGCGGATCAGTTCGGTCGGCTGCTGAGGGCGGTGCGGGAACGCGGTGGCGAGGACTGCGGGCGGGGTCGCCCGTGGCGGCTTCCGCCGGCCGAGCGGGTGCTGCTGGTGGCCGTGTACCGCCGCACGAACCTCACCATGCGGCAGCGCGCCCCACTGTTCGGCGTCTCGCCCGCGACCGTGTGCCGAGCGATCCAAAGGCTCGGTCCGCTGCTCGCGCTCGAGCCGGCCCGGGCCTCCCGGGAAGCAGCCGAGCGGCTGTGGATCGTGGACGGCACCCTCGTCCCGGTCCGCGACCGCAAGATCGGAGCGTCCTCTCGTGACTCCCGGTTCTCGGCGAGCGTGCAGGTCATCGTGGACGCCGAGTTCCGCCTGGTGGTGGCCGCGGCCCGGCCGGTGCCCGGCACGACCGCGGACGCGAAAGCCCGGCGGGACTCCGGCCCGGCCGAGCACTGCGAGGGCGTGACGGTGCTCGGCGACGGCACCCACATCAACACCGGACTGATCGTCCCGCACCGCAAATACCCCGGACGACTCCCGCTCAAAGACGAGGAGGAGGACAACGCGCAGCATCGCAACGTCCGCGCCCGCGTCGAGCACACCTTCTCCCCCATGAAGAACCACGAGATCCTCCGCGACCGCCGGCAACGCGGCGACGGCCTCCACCACGCCGTCCAGGCCGTCGCCCGCATGCACAACCTCGCCCTCGCCGCATGGACCGGCAGACCAGCCACCCGCTCCAGCCCGCGCGATCACGGCCTTCTGCAACGCCCTTTAGCCGGATGAGTCATCTCCGCACCGCGCGGAAAGCAGACTGCCGACATGGGTCAGCACCGTCTGTGCCACCCTTCGATGCCGCATGCCGACGTACTGTGCGATCTCAACCAAGTCCGCGACGTTGCCTCCATGCCCTGATTTTCAACGGAATCACCCGACTGGAGTGGAATATCGCTTGTTAAACGCTGTCCCTCGCCGCTCCGTCAACTCGCCCGGACCGACCGCAAGATCAATCATCAGATACGGTCTAGTTGTTCGATGGTCAGACGCGTCCCTGCGGTCCTGCAGGCCAGCGTAAAATCGGCCGTGCCTGCGAGTGCAGGGGCTGCACTCTTGCCCCTGCCTGAAGTCGGCAGTTGCTCCGGGTTCACTCGAGGCTGGTGGGCGCTACACGCCGCCTGCGATCAGCGAATATCCGGGTTGTATATTCGTGATCGGGCCGACGTTGGCGTATTTACCACTGGTAAGCGTTGCCGTATAGGCTGTCGCGGTCACCCCGTCACTCTTATAGAAGACAAGACTGTCTGCGGTGCGTCCCACTTTGTGCCAACCAGGCGTATTTCCTAGCGTCTGCAAGGGGCCGACCTTGCCATCTTTCGCGGTCGCCACCACGAAACACTGCTCGTTCGTTGTGGCGTTGAGAGTCCACCATCCGAATAGGGAGTCCTTGGTCCCGGCCATGGCAGATAAGTTGCCGCCTGCGCTCCAGTTGCCTTCTGCGTACCAGACACCGTCAGGCAGCGGAACGTTCCCCACATGTTTATAGAGCCCGTATGTGAGGGTGCCGTATGCCAGTTCCCCGCCTTCCAATTTCCCTATTTCTTTCCACCAGGAGCGACTGAAGCACATGGTGTCGCAGGAGCCAGCGATGGACGACCAGCCGACGCGGAAGTCTGCGTATGAGCGCACGTGTTGGTACTTGCCTCCCCAGAGTATCCCTGTACCCGCGTGACCATTGTCCTTGTTGTAGAACAGTGCGGAGTCGCCTGTAGCCGTCACGCTGTGCCACCCTGGATTGAAGGTGTTGTAGATGTTGACCCGGGTGTACTGGCCAGCCTTGAAGGTTCCCGTCTCAGCGGTTCCTCGGTTCGCATTGTAGAGAAGTAGGGAGTCCCGGCTAGCGGCGGCGTGAGTATACCCGACCGGCAGAGTGAGCATGTTCTTCTGCTGCCATTTTCCGGACGATAAAATTCCTGTGATGGCAGAGCCTGTTCGCTCATTGTAAAAGAGAAGTGAGGAATTTGACTCCGAGTATTGGCAGACTGGCAGGGCGACGGCTTTTGCTATGGGGTTCCCCATGATTTTTCCCGGTTGGTTGTGTCTGGTCGTGCCGCGCCACCTCGGGGCGCTGAGAGGTTTGAAGTGTTCATCCTGAGCGAGGAATGCATGCTCTCTCTTCCACGGTACGTCGATGCTGCGGTGCCAGCGAGGCGAAGCCGGAGTCACTAGAGACCGACGAGGGCTCCCGCTGTTTTCCGGTTCGGAGCGTCGTCGAACGCTGCTTCAGCAGGCTCAAGCAGTTCCGGGCTGTGGTCACCCGCTTCTGCAAGAAGGCTGTCCGCTACCTCGCTGGTCTCCGCCTCGCGTCACTCATCCTCTGACTTCGCGAACAGTAAACCTTTTCATCCTATGCTGCAGGAATGAAATGAGCTGGTCAGCGGGGGCGGTAACGGGGCAGGGCCCCTCGTCATTGGCGTGGTGATTCTATTCAGCATGTCGGCGACCGGAGGGGCCCTGTTGGTTACGTGTCCTGCCATGCTCGACGTCTCCCATGAGCTGGTCGAGCACGTCTCCTGGCTCATCCTGTGCCGCTCGAAAAGTCATCGGCCCAGGTGGGAGTGGTGCGGTTCGGTCCTGGAATCGGGTCCGTGTGATCGTGTCTTTGCTGTACAGGGTGGTCCGGAGGCTGTTGTCCGTCCCGTCGGTGCTGCTGCGTGATACCCGTGAATGGCGCCGAGCTGCTCGTGCTGCGGCGTGAGAACGCAGTTCTGCGTCGGCAGATTGCCGGCCCGGTCCGCTACGAGCCGGCGGACCGGTTCTGGTTCGCTGCCCTTTTTGGGCTGATATCCCGGCGACGTTGGCGCGGGGTCTTCCCGGTCGCCCCAGGCACCTTGCTCGCCCGGCACCGCGGGTTCGTCGCTGCCAAGTGGGATTACACCGCACGCCGACACGCCGGACGCCCGCCCACCCGAGGGGCGATCAGGACGCTTGTTCTGCGGCTGGCCCAGGAGAACTCGCGGTGGGGGCACAGGCGGATCGAAGGGGAGTTGGCCCGACTCGGGCATCGGATCGCTGCCTCGACGGTCTGGGAGATCCTCAACGTCGCGGGCGTCGATCCGGCGCCGCGTCGTGCCGGTCCAACCTGGCGCGAGTTCCTGGCCGCCCAGGCCGAGGGGATCATCGCGGCAGACTTCTTCCACCTCGACACCGCGCTCGGCACGAGGCTGTACGCACTGGTGTTCCTCGAGCACGGCACGAGACGCCTGCACATCACCGGAGTCACCGCCCAGCCCACCCGGGAGTGGGCCGTGCAACAGGCGCGGAATCTCGCCGCCGACCTGGGCATGCGCAGGGAGTCCGTGCGGTTCCTGCTGCGTGACCGCGAGGGCAGGAACGGCGCGGCGTTCGACACGGTCTTCGAGGCCGAGGAGCTGGAGGTGATCTTGAGTGCCCCGCGGGTTCCTCGGATGAACGCCCACTGCGAGAGGATCATTAGCAGCATCCGGCGCGAGATGCTCGACCACGTCCTGATCGTGAACGAGGCCCACGCCCGCCAGGTCCTGGCTGCCTACCGGCGGCACTACAACGCCCACCGACCTCACCAAGCCCGACAGCAACTACCGCCTGATGCCAAGAAACGGCCCGATGCCACAGTGCACGACCTCAACGCCCGCCGAGTGCTGCGGACCAGGATCCTCGGCGGCGTGATCAGCGAGTACCGCTATATCGCTTGACCGGCGACGATGACTTTTCGAGCGGCACAGGCAGCGGGCTCGGTGTCGGACGAGCATCCCGGCAGGGCGCTCAGGGCGGTCAGGGCCAGAGCTGCGATACCGGTGCGCACGGTGCGCGGGGTCATGAGGGCGTCTCTCCTGTGAATCGTGGTGTCCGCGCTGGGTGGCTGGCACGGCTGGGTCGGAACGGTGGGTGCGACGTCTCACTCCGCTCAGCGCATCGGCGTGAGATGTCGCACCTACAGCGCGTTGCGCTCCGTCGTGTTCGGGCCGTTGAGCAGGTCGTTGATGAGTTGTTCGGTCTCTGGTTCGGGTGAGCAGTCCAGGGCCCGGTTGATCTGTTGGATGCGGGAGATCGCCGTGTGTAGCCCCGACCGGTTTCCGGCAGCGGCCTCGAGTCGGAGCCAGTCTCGGTAGATCAGTTCTGCTGCGTCGTCCACTTCCAGTCCGGTCGCCACGGCTTGCCGGGCCGCGTTGAGGTCCTGGTGCGGGCCGGCGGGGGTGCGGTGGGTGGCCACGGTGTGGGCGATGTCGATGATCCGGGTGGTCATCTCCTGGGCGAGGGGCTCGGCCCACGGCAGGGGTTTGCCCCCGAACGGTTTGCCTTGTACCAGCGTGAGTGCCTTCTCGAGATCCGGCAGTCCTGCAGGGCCCAGCGGCAAAGCGTGTTCGATGAGGTGGAGGAAGCGGGTCCAGTCGCAGCGTACATGGGGAGAAAGGCGGTAGGGGTCTTCGCTGTGGCTGCGGCGGGGGACGTAGGGGTTGCCGTCTGGGTCGTTTCCCAGGGAGCGGCGCAGACCCTGCAGCCGGGCGTTGAGGGTGCTCGTTGACCAAGGGCTGTCGGGGTCCATGCTGGTGCACAGTTCGTCGGCGCTGCGGCCTCCCCTGAAGTAGAGCAGGGCAGCGAGTTGGGCGGTGCGAGGGCCGTGGCCGCTGGGCCGGACGCCGGTGACATCCACCGGTCCCAAGACCCTGACCTCGGGCCCCTGTTTCTGATCAGCGCTGTGGTCGGATGTGTTCTGCTCGGGATACGCGCTGCCGATCGGGGCGGTGTCCCCGGCTGGGCCACCTCGTCCTGTTCGAGGGAGTGCGGTGGGGCACCGTGTGGCTTTGAGATCGGCTGAAGCGGCGGGCCGGACGGCTTCTCCCTCGGGCAGGTCGGCAGTGGTGGAGGGCGGCGGGGTGGTCTGAGAGGCCGCGGCGTGCAGGGCGGGAAAGACTTTGTCACTGTCGTTGGCGTTGTGACCGGTTGTTTCCGTCCCGGAGACTTCACCGGTGCCGATTTTCCTGCCGGTGGGAGTGATGCGCCGCTGTGATGCTGGTCGGGCAGGTAGCGGTGTGCGGGCATGAAGGCCGTCCGGCCTCTGCGGCTGGTCCGGCTGCGCGGGCTGCACGGCGGGCTCGAGGGCTGTGGTGAGGCGCTGGTAGGCGTGGTCGGTGAGGCGCTGCACGGTCACTGTGGCATTGAGGTGGTCCAGCGGTTGTGGTCTGTCGAGTGAGGCGTTGAGTACCAGTGCCTGGGGGAAATGCGGGGCAGCGGCATGGACCGGGGCGATGAGGGTGAGCGGGAGAGGTGCGGCTTTGTCGGCGAGGTCGGCAATGTGGGCGGCGAGATCATCCTTCAGGGGTTGTGCGCTGAGCAGCAGGTGGGGCCGGTGGCCGGGCTGCGGGAGCTGGCTGGCTTCGAGAAGTCGTTCGTTCATCTCGGGCACGGCATCGGTGGCCCGCGGCAGGTGAGTGGTGCGCGGGACGGGAGTCAGGTGCGGCAGGTCCTCGCCGAAGCCGACGTTGATGATGTCGGTGTCGGCCGCCCAGGGGCTGGTGATGAGTTCCAGGGCCAGCGCGGTCAGGACTTCCCTGACGCGCGGTAGGTCGCCGTCGAGGAGCAGAGCGGGCAGGTGGGCGAGGTTGAGCAGCAGCAGCGTGTCCTGGCCGTCTGCCGCGGTGGTGCCGATGGTGGCCAGCGCCGGATACGGGGCGGGCACCGTGCGGGCGGTTTCTTCGTCCAGCAGGTCGGCGTCGCCGGGCAGCTGCCACCAGCCGTCAGATCCGGCTCTGAAGGGCTCAAGGGGATGCCGGGTCTGGTTCTCGGGCAGGATGGCGAGGGTGTGGGCGCCGATGCGCGCGGCCTTGAGCTGCGGCAGATCCTGCTCGCCGTTTGCGGTCAGGCGGTGGGCCAGGGTGCGCAGGGCTGTGTCCAGGCGGGCGAGGCCGTCCGGTGCGGCCGACGGGTGAGCCTTGAGCGTGGCTTTTGGTGTGGTGCCGGTGCTGGGTGTGCGGCGGCGCTGCAGCAGGATGCGCGCTGCAAGAGCGCTGGCGACAGCGGCGGCCAGGAGGGCGAGAAGGCCGATCATGGTGCGCAGATGAGGCCCGCGGCGTCCTTCGGCTGCTGGCTGGGGTGTGGCAGTGCCGCTCGGCGGGGTGGCGGCGGACGGCTGCGGGGAGACCGGCGCGGAGGTGTCCGGCGTGCCTGAGCCGGCGCCGCTGTGTCCGGTGCGGCCCGGCTGAGGGCGGTCGGCCGGCTGATGGGCCGGGAAGGGCCGGGGTTGGGGTGGAGGGCTGGCGCTGCTCGTGGTGATGACCTGGGTGAGGCCGAGATGGCGCTGGTCGAGGTCGAGGATCTTAGGCCGGGCCAGCCGGTGGTGGGCGGGCAGCTGCAGGTCCGGATCGCGGGGGTTGAGAGACGGGGCCGGTGCTGCGGACGGCGGGGGTGCGGGCGCGGTGGGCCCGGTGGGAGAGGCTGAAGCGGGCAGTGTGCCGGCGGCGACGACAGCGGCCGCGACGCAGGTGATGAGCTGTGTGGTGATGCGGCGGGTGGGGGAGGGCGTCATGGGGTGCTCATCCGGAGATCGGGATGGAGGCGGTGTCGAACTGCGGGAGCTGGAAGGTGACCTGGCGGGTGCGAGCCGGCGGCGCGGGGAACTGCATGTAGACGGGGATGGATTCGCGCGCTTTGAGCACGGACAGGCCGGTGGTGGTCAGCGGGTGTCCTTCGGTGTCGCGCAGCACGTAGTAGCGCTTGCCGCCGGCGAAATCCACGAGGGTGGCGCCACCGAGGGAGGGGCCGTGCTTGGCGATGTCGGGCTCGTTGCCCGACAGGTGAGCCGACACGATCGTGGTGGTGGCTGCGGTGTTCGCCAGTGTGCCGCGCACTGTGATGAACCCGCCGGTGTCTCGCAGTGCGGAGGTGAGGGTCAGGCGCAGGTGGCGCGGACCGTTCAGGGTGGCCAGGGGCGCCGACCGCGGGCTGGCGGAAAGAGCAGGGCTGGCGGTGGGGCGGTCATGGCCGGCGCCGGTCAGGTCGGGGGAGGGTCGGGTCGAGCAGCCGGTGATGCCCGTCAGCAGTCCGGTCAGCACTATGAGCAGCACGGTCAGGCGCCGGGCGGCCCGGGCTGTGGCGGCCCGGCTGGTGAGGCCTGCCGCTGCTCGCATGGAACGGCTACTGGCACGTCGGCGGTTCGGTGCTCTTACGCCGCGCAGTGCGGCGGCTGGCTGCTGTCGGGGGGTGCTGCAAGGTGGCGGCGGTGGCAGGCGTCGGGCGGGCTGTGCGGCGCCCGTTGACCGGTGGAGGGGTAGGTGCGTCATCACAGCTCCCTGGGGCGGGGCCAGACGGTGATGACGTCGCCGTCGAGGGTGACGTGCCGGCCGGGGAAGCGGCGGCGCACCAGGGTTAAGTCTTCCAGGTCGAAGTCGCCGCCGTGGGAATGCACCACCCACGCACTGTCCATGCGCGTGATCGCGCGGGTGCAAGCCGGCCAGCCCTTCTGTGGCGGTCGGTTGATGATGTGAACGGCAGGGACGATGTGCATGACGTGCCTTCTCCAAATCCGTGAGAAGTCAGGGGAGTTGTGATGCGTGTGGGATGTACGCGCCAGCAATCTAAAGTTCGCCTATGCAAATTTCAAGGGTTTGTCGATCGTGCTCCCCGGTATGTCTCGGTCGGTGGGCACATTCCGGCCACCTGTGTGATCCGTCGGCCGCGAAGGCGCCCAACAGGGCATGTCGTGCGGCTTTCGGGTGGATGTCGGCTGCAGGGCAGTGCATAGACGGTCGAGTGCTTGCCCTCTGTTCCAGGTCGTGCAGGTGCCAGGAGTCTTTGCCGGCGACCCGGCCCCGTCAGGCAGAGTCTTCACGGATGCACATCCAGTGAGCGGGCAGCGGGCCTTCCCGTCGTACCCGTGCAGGTCAGGGGAGGGGAGGGAGTGCAGATGGCCAGGGCAGTACGGCTAGCTGGTTCCGCAGATGGGTCGACCTGGATGGTGTAGCCGCTGGTTCTGTCCGGTGCGGTCCCGTCTCGGCCCTTGACCGTGAGATCCCGCCGGTCAGCGGTGTCCATGCGGCTGCTCTCGATCCGCGGTAGGGCGGACAGCCGCGCGGCGCCGGGAAATCCCGAGTCAGCCGTGTGCCCTCGCTCGTCAGGCACCAGGCGCGTGTCCGCTTGAAGCGTGATAGCACGACATAGCCGATCAGGCCGTGGCGGCGCAGCCGGTTGAGCGGCTGGGAGGCAGCTTGGCGAGCGGCGCCAGCCGTAGGAGGGTTTGGAGCCGACTGGTGGTGCCCATGCGGTGCAGGGGCGAACACGGTGAGCGGCTGGTGCGACAGTGGCCCGGTGGTGGGCCGCGACGGCATGACTGCGGCGGCCGTCACGGTGGTCACGGCGGTTGCAGTGGTGGTCACTGATACCCCCTCGGCTGGTTGCGGCCTGCTACCAGAACGGTGGCAGCGTGCTGGGTGAGGAAGTCGCCCACCCGGTGGAGCTGGCCGGCGGCCCGGGCCGTGAGCTGCTCCAGCGGGGCGGCGCCGGCCACCCTTCGGGCTGAGCGTTCGAGGGCGGCCGCCTGGTGCGGGCGGGCATGGTCGGCGAAGACGTCGTCGAGGTGGGGGCCGGTGATCCGGACGGGTCCGATGCGGCGGCCGTGGATGGTCAGTGACATGTAGTGCTCGTAGCGGTCCAGGGCGGCGACGACGTCGGGGCCGGGGCTGTCGCCCCACTCCGAGGTGATTGGAGCGACGGCGGACTGCGAGCCCGCGGTGGAAGCCAGCGTGGAGGCGTTCTGCACCAGCGACAGCCGCACCGCGATGGGCAGGCGGGCGAGCAGCTGGGTCATGCCGTGGACGTGGACCCTGTACTTGCGGAAGTCCTCGAACATGCTCGCGATGGTCTCCGGGGCCACACCGGTCAGGGTGATCAGTTCGTCGAAGTACGCTCGGAACGGCACCCGCCGGTCCTCGGGGACATCGCGGCGGGAGCGCACCGCGCGCAGCAGGTCGCGGGCCAGGAGGGCGGTGATGAGCCGGTCGGTGGGTCCGTTGCCGCCCGGGCACACCCACACGATCATCCGGTCGTCCATGGCGGCGCGGATGTTGTAGACGCCGGCCGGTTGGCCGAGGAAGACGCGGGTGACGGGGTTGGCGGCCAGCCGGGCGATCGGGTTGAGGACCACGGCGAACGCGTCCGGCGGCAGCGTCGGGAAGACCACCTGCCACCAGGAGCGGGTCTCCTCATCCAGCCGGCCCTCCACCGCCGCGAGCGCTGCTTTGCGGAACGGGGCGTCGGTGAGCAGGGCCCGCACGTGGAAAACCGTCGCCTGATCCTCCGGCCGTCCGGCCCGGCAGGCGGCCTCGTTCACGGCCACCAGCACGGCCACAGCGGCAGTGAGGATGGTCAGCGCGCGGGGAGCGCTGGCATCGTCCCAGCCCAGCGCCGAGGCGTAGGCGTCGGTGACGGCTTCGACGACCTCGTGCGCCACCTGGCCCTGGTGCATGCCGATCGGGTTCCAGGAACTGATCTGCGGGGCGGGCCCGACGGCGTTCAGGTCGATCAGTGTGATCCGCTCGGCCAGATGGTCGTGGGCGAGGAATGGCATGGCGCGAGGCCAGGAGTCGCGGTGCGGGTCGAGGAACAGCAGTCCGCCGCCGGCGTGCGCCCAGCCGATCGCCTGGGCGAGGGCGCGTTCGGTCTTGCCGCCGCCGGCCTTGCCGACCCCGACTTCGAACAGCGTCTCGCGCGCGTAGGTGGCGACCAGGCGCCGTCGTCCGTCCGGTGCCCGGTAGATGCCTTGCAGCAGCAGGTCGGGATTGCCGTGCTGGAAGGTCGGCAGATCGGAGGCGAGTAGCGGCAGACGGCAGTGCACGGTGGGTGGCTTGAGCAGACCGGTCAGCTCTTCCAAGCGGACCCAGTTCGCCCGGGGCGGCTGGCAGTGCCCCAGCGCCCAGCGCCGCTCGAAACCCCGCCTGCTGGGCCAGCGGTCCGCCCCGAACCGCCAGGGGCCCAGGCGCCAGCCGCGCATCGCCCACCGCGCACCACCACCGAACACATCGAGGGCGGCCTGGAGCTGGGCGAGGCGGGCGTGGGCGCGGCCCTCGGTGTCGGAGGCGCACATCACCAGCAGCTGCACCCGCACCAGATGGTCGTCCTCGGCGAGCTTGCCCAGTGCCTCGGCCGCGTCCACCCGGCGCGGGACGGGCGGCATGACCAGGCGGCGCCCGCCCGCGCCCCCACCCTGCTTGCCGGTGACCAGCTGCTGCAGCTGCCAGGTCAGGGAGTCCTCGATGCCGCTGGCGTCCTGCCGTATCCAGCGGGCGGCCCGCTGCGCCTCGCGCCGCTCGACGCGCCGGGCCTGAGCCATCAGCTGCACACGGTGCGAGCGCAGTGCCCACTTCGGAGCACGCTGGATGTCGAGGCGCACCTCGGCCAGATCCCCCAGCTCCGCGCGCAGATCGGACACTGCGTCGACCAAAGGCTGCAGCGGGTCGGGCTCGAGGGGCACCTCGCGCAGCGGCGCGGTGGGCCTGCCGCGCAGCACGAACTCGGCCCGCACCACATGCTTGCGCGGCTTGTCCCTGAGGGGAGAAGCCTTCTTCACGGTGACGTCCGGTCCGAACGGGGTGATCGACAACAGCCGCTGCGCGCCGGCCGGTCCTTCGATGCGGTAGCGCAGCGGGCTGGAGCCGTCCGCGCGCAACCGGATCTGCACCGTCTTGGACCGGCGCGGCGCCCACCAAGGCATGGACGTGGAGGCCCGGGCCAGCTGCACCCCGCGGCGGAAGATCTCCTCCAGCGACGGGTTGAAGTGCCGCGAGGGCACCAGCTCCAGCGCCATCTTCTGAGTCGAGGCCGCGCGTGCCAGGCGGCGCACCACCAGCTCGCTCACGGCCCAGCCGATCAGGGCGGCCGTGGCGGGCACCCACCAGTAGGTGATCAGCCAGCCGGCGATGTGGGCGAGACCAGTGAGCAGACCGAACACTTCACCGGGGGCCGATGCGGCGGCCTGACCGCTCAGATACGGGGCTGCGGAACCCACGAGGATGCTCCCTTCGGCGAAGCGGTGCGGGTGAAGTACAGGTCGGTGATGCGGCCGTCGCTGTAGGTGTCGCCGCGGTCGGTGCCCGCCCACACCAGGTGCACCACCGCCCGGTCCGGGCGGCCGGCGCGGCGAGCGACGGCTGCCTGGACGCGAAACCGGGCGGTAGAGAATGCCGGCGCCAGGCCCCGGCCGGAGCCGGGGAAGACCTCAGGCCACCGCTCGCGGCCGGTCCCGGTGGCATCCGCGCGCAGCAGAGCACGCCCAGCCGCCAGCAGCTGCCGCTCATCACCGGTCGGGAGGTCGGCCGGCCACGCGGTTTCGAGGGCCTGCTGGATGGCCCGGTCACCGGCCGCGCCCTCCCCACGCGGCGGCAGCATCGAGGCAGGCGCTGATGGGCTCGGTGCAGAGGCAGTCGCGCGAGCTGAGTGGGCAGCCGACGGGGCACCGCCGCTGAAGTGCTGGCTGGCGGCAGGCCCTGAGGAATGCTCGGGTGAGGTGGCCGGGGCGGTCGCTGCATCCGCAGGGGCTGGTGCACTGGGTGGGTGCGGTATGGCCAGCAGGGCAAGCCCGGCGGCGGCCAGGACCGTGGCAGTGAGTGCCAGTAGGCGCGGCGAGCGCGGCGTGTGCGGTTGTGGTGAGGATGGCGTCATAGCAGGCGGGCTCCTCCCGCGTAGCCGGACATCGCGTCGACCGGGTCAACGCGGACGACGGCGCCGGGCCGGGGGGCGTTGATCATTTGGCCGCCGCCGAGGTAGATCCCGACGTGGTAGATCGTCGAGTCGAGGCCCGGGGCGTAGGCGTAGAAGACGAGATCACCCGGTCTCAGGGCGCTGGTGCCGTTGCTGGCGGGGATCCGTCGCCCGACGCCGGCCTGGGCAGCTGCGGTGCGCGGCAGGCGGATCCCGGCCTTCGCGTACGCGTAGGTGGTCAGGCCCGAGCAGTCGAAGCCCTTGATGGCCGTGCCGCTCTTGCCGCTGGGGGAGCAGCAGATCCCATAGGAAGGGCCGCTGGCGTTGCCGCCGCCCCACGAATAGGGCACGCCTCGCTGGGCGAGGGCCGCCTCGATGACGGTGCGGACCTTGCCGGAGACGTTGTTCAGGTCGGGGCTCTTGGCGGCCGCGGTGTACTGGTCGATCCAGCCCAGCACGTTGGCCACGTATGCGTTGGAGTGGTTGTACTGGAAGATCGCTGCTTTGAGCTGGGAGCGCTGGCCCAGGTTGCGGCCGCCTCCGCACAGGTAGATCGCGGCACCGAGCGCGGCATCGTCGGCATTGTGGGGATCGGCCGTGCCGTCACTGCCTGCGTCCTTGCCCACGCCCTCCCAGGTGGAGGGCAGGAACTGGAATGGTCCGACCGCGCGCTCCCCGGATGCGGTGCCGTCGTAGCGGCCGTTGTCGGTGTCGGGGAAGACGGTGGTGTTGCCGCCGGCGCCGGAGCCGTTGAGGAGGACCCCGTAGATCTTCGGGCGGATGTCCCCGTCCGCGCTGACGGTGCGGCCGGTGGCGTGGTTGGACTCGACCTTGGCGATCCCGGCGAGGATCGGCCAGCGCATGCCCCGGCACCGGGGCACATGCCGGCCCACCCGCTGCACGGCGTTCTTGTACGCGGCGAGCATGCGCGGCGGGATGTCCGCGGCGGTGCCCCCGTCGTCGATGGCGCCGTCGCCGTTCGTGGCGCTCTGCAGCGCGACGTAGGCGCTGATCGCGTTCGAGACCGGAGCGGCGCAGCACACCGCGGACAGCAGCACCACCACACCGATGCACCCCCACCGCCCCGCACGGCGCCGGACTCGCCTCACTCCTGCTCACCGTCCTCGGACGCGCCGGACGACTGCTGCTGGCTGCGCTCCTGGCGCAGCCGCTCGGCCTCGGGCGCGGTCCTGCGCATCAACTCCTGCATCCGGGCACGGGCCTGATCGCGGACATCACCGTGTGCGCTGCCACCGCCGGGAAGCACCGGCCCCTGCACGCTCGGGCCGGTACCGCTCGCCAGCCGGTTCGGCGACGTCGCCGGCGTGGCGCCGCCTTGGGCTGCAGACGCCAGCGCGCTGCTTCGCCCCGCTGCCGAGCCTGAAACGCGCGCAGCACTGCCGACACCTGACGTCTGCTGCGGAGGGCTCGGTCGTCGGCCGGAGGGCGACGCCGATGCGGCCGGGAGCCGACGGCCACCCGACGAAGCGGGCCCGCCCGGGGCGTCGGGGTTCTCCCGCAGCGCACGGGAAACCTGCCGGGCGGTGTCGCTCCAGGCCCGGCCGTCCTCGCGGACGGTGTTGCCCCACACCCGTACCTGCTGGCGGGCGTCCCTGGAGTAGCGCGAGCCGGCTGCCTTGGCCTGGCGGACAGTGGCCGGCAGGCCGACGGTCGCCCCGTAGGCGGCTCGGCCGCCGCGGTGCAGGATGCGGTAGCCGCGGAAGCGGACCAGCCGGTTGTGGGCGCGGGTGGACAGCAGGGTGCGGTCGGCATGCTGGTCGTGCAGCACCTCACCCGTGGCGGCGTCGATGATCTGGCCGTCGTCGTCGCGGTAGCGGTCGCGCGGACCACCGGCCCTGCGCGGCTCTCCGCCCGGGCCTGCCAGCCCGCCGCCGCCCGGACCACCCGGCCCCTGACCGGACGGGCCACCAGCATGTGGTTCGTCACCGCCGGCGGTGGGCTTTTGCCACTTGGCCAGCTGCTCCCGGTCCGGACGACGGCCGATCAGCAACCAGTGGGCGCCCTTCCCGCCCAGTCGTGCACCGAAGCCTGCGACTGCCGTTGCTGCGGTGAGCGGGGCCAGCCCGCGTCCGGCCTCGGCGGTGGCGTCGGAAAGGACGCGGCCGGTGTCCACCGGCATGCCCGCCCCGTCGACCAGGGAGGCGAGGGCGCCCATCAGCCGCTGCCGGGTGCCGAGCATCCCGAACCGGCCTTTGCCGCCGCCGGTGAAGGCCCGCAGCCCGCCCCCACCCAGGGCGGCAGGGGAGTTCATGGCCAGTGCGGCGCCGAGTTCGGAGGTGTCGCCGGGCAGGTGGGTACCTCCCACCTTGGCGTAGCGCATCCGCATCGCCATGCGCCGGCCGAAGGACGTGACGCCGGTCAAAAGCCTGCGGTGTCCGGCCGCCCCGGCGATGGCCAGCACGTCGATCAGCAGGATCCGCTCGATCATCAGGTCGGGGCCGTTGGTGATGGTGGCGTCCACGGCGATCCCGAACAGCGGCACGAACGCGCAGACGGCGACCAGGGCGAGGATGGCGATCCCCCACAGCGACAGCCACTTCCACACCGACTGGCGGGCGGGCCCGGGCAACATGCCAGCGACGAAGGTGACGCCGCCCGCGGCCGCGGCGGCCACGCAGATGCCCTGGATGCCGAGCATCACGACGGCGCTGGACAGCAGCATGCCGCAGATGAACAGTGCCGCGACGAGCAGCAGGCCGGCGCCGCCGACCCGCCACCAGGTGGGCTTTTCGGCGTAGGCGGCGCACGCCTTGCCGACGTCGCCGGCCCGCTTCATGTCCTGCAGGAAGGCGTCGAACTCGCGGTCCTCGTCGGTGACAAGCGCGTTGGAGGAATTCAGCAGCTCGCCGCCAGGCGTGAGCGAGGGGAGATCGTCGTCCGTTCCGGTGTCGCGCGCGATGTCCTCACCGCTGGGGACGCCTTCCTCGAAGCCGCGTTCGCAGTACTTTCTGGCCGGGCCGCGGATCTTGCTGCAGAGGTCCTTCCCGCGGTCCGAAATTTTGACGTCTCCGGCCTTGTAGCCGCCGGTGAGCCATTTCAGGTGGACGGCGTACGCCCTGCGGTCGGCGGTCTTGGCCGGGTCGAGGATGCGCCCGTACTGCAGCAGCATGTACGGCTTGACGATCAGCGCATTGGTGACCGAGTCCTGAAGCGGTCGGGCGATGTCGGTGGAAGAGGCCGGCGTGGCGGCCTCGCGTCGGTAGCAGTCGGCCTCGGCGGCGCCCGTGGCGGTGGCGCACGGGGAGCTGCTGGCGAGTTTGCCGCCCCAGTCGTAGGCGTTGACGCTCTGCTGGGCGACCTCGAGACCCACCTGCCGGCTCTGCCCCAGCGGCCCGTCCGTTGCGAGGAGGTAGTCCGGGCGGACGAACGCCGACGCGGCGAACGCCGCGATCAGCAAGGTCAGGAACATCTCGCCCACACCGCGGCCGATACGGCCGCGCACCAGCATGAAACCGGTGAACACGAACGCCCACGCCAGCAGCAGCCCGTTGATTCCGAGGGTGTCGACGACCACCTCGTCGTAGACCTCGGAGACTTTCTGCGCCGGAGTGGTGAGGATCTTCAGCAGCGGGAAGCGGAAGGCCACCTCGATCGCCCATCCGGCCAGCCCCACCAGTAGCCGGATCAGCGTGAACAGGCCCGACAGAGCGAACGCCAAGGCCTGAGTCTTGAAGGCCACGATGGAGCCGCCCTGGGCGTTCAGCTCGTACCCGTCGATCGGCACCCCCTCGGAGGAGTCGATATTGAGTGGGCCGAGCAGATCGCCGCTGGCATCGCTGTCGGCGGCGTGGACGACATGACTGTTGATCATGATGAACGCGACGGTGAGCAGCGCGACGAAACTGGCCGAGCGGAGGGTGCCACGGTCTGGACGCACCATCAGTCCAGCTCCCGCCGCGCGGTGGTCCGTTCCCGCCAAATCATGAGGGCGGCCAGGCCCGCTCCGGCTGGCACCAGCCTGCTCACCGCTCCCGCGACGTCGTGGCGTCCGGCAGAGGCGGAGGCGGAGGCGGAGACTGTGGAGCCCCGCTTGCAGTACTCCTTGGCCGGGCCCACGATCGGGCCGCACGGGTCGTGCCGGGCGAAACGGTTCTCGGTGGCGAAGGCCTGCCCGGTGCGCGGCCACCATGCCTCCGGCAGGCTCACCGACAGCACCAGGACGAGCGCACCGGCGGCCACAACGATGACGGTGAGGACGCTCGCGGTGGCGGTGCGCCGGGAGCGGCTGGGAGAGAAGGAGCTCATGCGGTGGGTTCCTCTGGACGATCACCAGTGGTGGCACTGGCAAGCGGCGCGGGAGCGGTGGTGCGGTGTCCCGGTGTGGTGGTGATGGACGTGGCGATGCGTGGGATGCGGGGGATGACGGCCTTGACCCGGCCGGTGTTCTGCCGCGGGCAGGTCAGCAGGAACTCGCCCTCCCGGCCCTTCTGGCCGACCGGGGACAGGCCGGTGGTCACCAGCCGCAGCAACTCCGGGTCGCCGGCGTCCAGGCCGACGAACTCGAGCCCGCGCCGGGCGCGTTCGCGGTCGGTGGTGCGCGCCAGCGCCCGGTAGGCCATCAGCCCGCGGTCCGGGCCCAGTTCTTCTGCGTCGTGGGAGCCGGCGATCAGACCGGCGCCGTGCTTGCGGCCGTCGTGGAGGATCTCGTGGACCAGCGCGGTGCCCTCGGCCGACGAAGTGAGCCAGTACAGCTCGTCCAGCACCACCGCGGTGAACCGCTCCGGGTCCTCGAACGCGGTCTGCCGGGCGATCGCCGCGATCAGGTAGAGCACCGCGCGGCCGATCAGCGCCTCCAGCGGCTGCTGGTGCAGCACCTCCGGCTTGTCGAACGCGGCCTTCGGCGGCAGCTTCAGCCCCGTGGTCGTGATCACGATCATGTCGGAGGCACCAGAGGCATCCAGCCGCACCGGCGGCAGCGCCGGATCGAACACCATCGCCGCCAGCGGATTGCTGGCCACCACCTTGATGAGACCGGCCAGAGTCGCGGCCGCGTCCTGCCGCTTACCCGCCTCCCGCGTCGCCATCTCCTGCAGGACTTCCAGCACGCGGTGCATCGACGGCTGCTCACTGGCGGCGGCCTGCTCCACGGCGTGGTGCAGTACCTCACCACTGGTGGACATCGGCCCGATGCCCAGCTGCAAGGTGAGGTAGGACAGGGCGTAGTGACGTCCCTCCGGCCCGTCGAACATCCGCAGCGGGTCGATGGACACCTCCGCCTGGGCGGCGTCGATGATCTGGCAGCGGCCCGCAGCGGCGGTGCGTGCGAAGGTGGCCCACTCGCGCACCGGGGTGCGGTCGATGCAGATCGCGACCCCGCCCCGGGCCCACACCGCTTCGGCGATCAGCTTCTCCAGCACGCTCTTACCGGCGCCCAGGTCGCCGACGATGCCCATGGAGGCCGAGGCGTCCTGCTTCGGCGCATCCGCCACATTGATCATCACCGGGCGGGTCGTGCCGCAGTCCAGGTCGAGACCGAGAAACATGCCGTTGGGATCGCCGACCTCCGTGGTGGTGAAGGCGCCGCCCAACGCCCAGTCCTCGGAGACCTGGTGCTGGGTGAACTCGCGCACCACCCCGGGCCGCACCGTGCCCGGCAGACCGAGCATGAACAAGGCCTCCTGCAGGCCGGCCGGGCGCACCGCCCGGTAGTCGGCGCCGCCCAGCAGCGCGACCAGCGCTCGGGCGCGGGCGTCGCAGATCGCGGCGGTCGGCCCCCACACCGACAGCACCGTCACTGACTGGACCTCGACCTCCACGCTGGTGCGGGACAGGCGGGCGTCCAGCTCGCCCAGATCACGGGCGGCCTCCGTCAGCGAGGCGGGCATGCCGGTGGGGCGGGCGTCGTACTGGTCGGCCTGGTCGATCAGTTCGTTCTTCTTGCGCCGCACCTGCTCGCGGGCCTTCTCCGCCGGCACCAGGGTGAGGTCGATGGTGTAGTCGACGGGAAAGTCCAAAGCCTCGAGCTGGGCGAACAGATCGGCGGCGTCCTGACCGATAGCGGGAGGGCACTCGGCCAGCACCAACTGCGCCTGATAGCCCACCCCGGCATCGGACTCCACCTGCAGCCACCGCCTGCGCAAAGGGGAGGACGCCTTGACCCGCCACCACGCCTTGCCGCCCGAGCGCGTCAGCTGACCTGCGCCATTCAGCTCGTCGGCGTCGTCGAGTTCGGGATCGACGCCGCCCTCTTGCAGGCGGACCTGACCGAGGTCGGCGTAGCTGGGGGAGTGCAGCACACCGGCGCGGACCTGCCCGCCGTACAGGCTGCTCGTCTCGGCTTCGGCCAGCAGCGGCTCGGGCATGCCGCGGTGCAGGGCGTGCTGAACCATCCACACGATCTCCGCCGGGCGGGCCGGGCGGAAGGCGACACTGCCGGCGAGCGCGGCCTCCACCCGCGAGGCCTGCTCGCGGTAGGCGCTCACCTCGCGCCGGGCCACGGGAGCGGCCCGCATGCCCAGCATGGGTGCGACGTCCGCCCACATCGCTCCCAGTGAGGCAGCCAGCTGGCCACCCGCGGCCTCGTTCTGCAGCGGCACCGCCAGCCACAGCGTGCGGCGGTGCATCTCCTGCCCCTCCAGCAGATCCAGGGTGGCCTCGACGTTCTCCACCCACGGATGCGGCTTTCCGCCCGCCGCCGGCCCGGCCGGCTCGACGCCCTCGATCATGCGCAGGGCGATCTCCCCGGCATCGACCTGCGCGCACAGCCCGAACAGACGCGGCGCCCCGGACAGCGAACGCACCAGATGCGTGATCCTGGCGAGCTGTTCGTCGCGGACCGCGGCCGGCACATAGGTGCCCTGCACCGTCTCCTCACGCCGCCCCTGCTCATCCGGGCCCGGGTGCAGCCGGTAGACCGCCCACACACTGCCGTGCGTGGACCACACCAGGTGCCCGGCGATGTGACGAATCGGCACCCTCACCGCGCACCCCCGCCCTGCTCGGCGAGCGCGAGCAGCCGCTGCACCCCCGACACCGGCCCCGCCGGCTCCTGGCGCGCACGCACCGCAGGACGTCGCGGCGTGGGCGTGCGGGTCACCGCGCTCCGGCGCGGTTCGCGAACAACAGCGTGCTGCCTGATCCGATCCGGTACGGCCGCAGACGACGAAGACGGGACAGCGCCGTGCTCGCTGGTGGGAGCGCCCTCGACGGTGAAGCCGCCCAGCAGGGCACGGGCAGCACGATCCCGGGCGGCGCGCCCGCCGATCCGGCCGCCGTGCGGCTGCCAGGCCAGCAGCACCCAGCCCAGCGCGGCCTGCAGCGGAGCCCGCCCCCCGATCCTCGGACGGCGCACCGCCCACACGGCCAGCACCCACGCCACGATCGGCACCGGCCCCATCCACGACCACAGCGGGATCGTCTTGACCAGCAGGAAGCCGCCGCCGACGGCGACCGCGATCTGTGCCGGGGTGTAGGGGCCGAGCGGAATCCTCCAGTCGGCGACCTTGCCCAGCACCCACGGATGACGACGAGCCGCAGTGTAGAACCGCCCGACCCGCCCCGCAGCCGCGCTCACAGCCCACCTCCGACACCGGTGGAGTGCTCCCGAGCAAGGGGATCGGCACCGCGCGCGGGCCCGGGGATGGCGGGAGCGCCCTGGGCGGGGTTCTTCACCTCGTCCTCGAACATGTCCGCCAAGTCCTCGCGGGAGTTGTACAGCCCCAACGCGATGATCATCAGCAGCAGGGCGCCGATCCCGGCCTTCAGGCTGAACTTCTGGATCATGATGACGACCACCAGCACGACCAGACCGGCCTGCAGGCCCTTGGTCGCCCAGTCCTCGAACATGGTGATCCAGCTGTCGCCGAGATCGTCCAGCTGCCCGGCGAGCACCACACCGTGCATCCCCATCACGACCGGTCCTCCTTCTGAGCGATTCCGGATGCCAGAGCGGCCACGTCCCACCGGCCCGAGCGGGCCGTGAACTCCAGCTCGTAGGCCAGCGGCCACCGCCCGGCCTCGTCCCGGGCCTCCACCTGCGCCAGGACGCGGACCGTGGTTCCGTCGCCCGGCACCTTCTCCCCCGCCGCGGCCTCCTCGACGGCGAGGACCCGCCGGAGGGTGACCGCGCTGTACGGGGCAGGAGAGACGGCCGGCAGGTGCACGCCCGGGGCGAGGTAGCGCTCCACCTCCCCGGCCCCGGCGAGGTACGCGCCCAGGAACTCCCCGACCGTGGACGACAGCTCGCCCTTGGGCACGGTCACGCCGTACGGCGACGGCGTCACCTCGGCTCGGGCTGGGCTGGCCACCACGCCGGGCGCGCCGGTCACCGTGAACGAGCCGCCGCCGTCGCCGGCGGCCACCGGGACGGCGAAGTAGCGCACCGAGGCGTCGGCGTACTGCGCAGCCACCGTCACCCACCACCGGCCGGGCTTGTGCTGCGCACTGCGCACCGCGGTCACCGACTCCAGCCGCGCGTGCGCATCGTGCGCATCGGCGGCCGGGTCGGGCAGCTCGACGTCCGGTGCCAGCGACTGCGCAAGCCGGGCCTGCGCGGTGGCGGTGTCGTTGGCGCTGCTGCGCAGCCACGCACCGAGGAACAGCTGCGCATAGCCGGACGGGTCGGCCGCAGCGGCCGCCGCCGTGGTGCGCATCGTGGTGGGCTCGGCCTGCGCAGTGGCCGCGACCGTGGTCGGGTCGGAGACCACCGCCAC
Source organism: Streptomyces sp. Tu 3180 (assembly GCF_009852415.1). Classification (NCBI taxonomy): domain Bacteria; kingdom Bacillati; phylum Actinomycetota; class Actinomycetes; order Kitasatosporales; family Streptomycetaceae; genus Streptomyces; species Streptomyces sp. Tu 3180. The sequence goes on from NZ_WOXS01000001.1 coordinate 212,554, forward strand.
GCCCAGGGCGACGGGCCCGGCCGCGATCGCGGTGAACAGGGCCAGGCGCGACAGGCGTACGCGGCGGTTCATCTTCTCCAGCCGGACGCCCGCGGCCACCACAGCCGCCTCGGGTTTGGTGGCCTGCTTGCCAGGAGACATGGTCAAACTCCCAGGTCATCAACGTGTACGTGCTGACCTCGAGAAAACCCGCCGACCCCGACCAGACCACCGACCATGAAGGCCCGACCACGGTCACGAACAGGACACAAAACCCGTGGTCGGTCTCATGGTCGGCCCGACCACGAGACCGACCACGGCCCTGGACGCGACCGGGCACGCCCGAGCTCACCGCCGGGCGGGGGAGCTGGCCGCCGGTGAGCCGAACGGCTGCGCACAGGGCGAGATCGCCGACGGGTCGGACGTGCTCTCAGGAGTCGGTCGGGCAGGTCGGTTGCGCAGACTCTGCCGGTTGCGCAGCCTCACCGCGGACTTGCGCATCCCGCTGTGCGCAATCGGATGCGCACGCCGATTGCGCAGGACCCCACTCCCATTGCGCAGAGGTCTGCGCAATCGGATGCCCTGCGGTGCGCAGCCGCGATTGCGCAGTTGTCCGCGACACCGGAACCGCCACGGTCGGAGGCATGGTCGGGGCGGTGAGGACCGTGGTCGGCCCGACCATGAGACCGACCACGGCAGCTCACGGCGCATGTTGCCCGATCGTGACCTGTGGTCGGGGCTGGTGGTCGGCAGTCTGGTCGGGGGCGCCCGATGAGCTGATGGCATGGATCTCGTCCACCACTTTGCACTCAGCGACCCTGGTCATCCTCCGGCGTCACGCCGGCCGCAAAGCCTCAGCGGCGGTGCGGTCAGGATGCGTGGGGGCGCGTGGTGAGCCGCTTCGGCGCGGGGGTCCGGCGCGGGGTGATGGCAGCCGATCAGTTCACCCAGATCGCCAACCGCCTCTTCCGCGACCACCGGCTGTCCTACAAGGCGAAGGGGATCTTCGGCTGCATCTCCACACACCGCGACGGCTGGCAGGTCACTATCGCCGATCTGGCCGCCGTGGGCCCCGACGGGAAGGAAGCCATCCGTGTCGCCCTGAAGGAGCTGGAGCACTGCGGCTACCTCATCCGAGAACGCCTACGCCGCGCAGACGGCACACTCGGCGAGATCGTCTACTCCATCACCGACCAGCCCACCATGCTCGACGCAGCCCTGGGCGAGGTTCCCCCTGCCCTCGCAGCCCCGGTCGCCGACGGTGACACCGATTTCGCGGGAGGAGTCCGGCGCGGGGTGATGGCGGCCGATCAGTTCACTCAGATCGCCAACGGTCTCTTCCGCGACGGTCGGCTGTCCTACAAGGCGAAGGGGATCTTCGGCTGCATCTCCACACACCGCGACGGCTGGCAGATCACCGTCAGCGAGCTGGTCCGCCGCGGCAGAGAAGGCATAGACGCGGTTACTACCGGCCTCAAGGAGCTGGAGAAGTACGGCTTCCTGCTGCGTGAACGCCTGCGCAACCCCGACGGCACCCTGGGCGCGGCCGCATACTGCATCACCGACCTGCCTGCACTGCAAAACCCCAGCTCACAGCCAGAGTCGGGTTTTCCAGGATTGGCTGAACCTGTGTTGGCTAATCCCGGCACTAAGAACACCATGAGTAAGAAGACCAACAAGCAGAACACCAGACCCCTCCATCCGTGCGCCCACGACACCGCCACGCGCATCCCCGGACGGACGGACCAGCCACACCCGCCGACCGCTCCGCCGGCCGACGAGATGCACCCGGGGATCCGGCTTCTGCTGGAGATCGGAGCGAGCCGTCCCGAGCTGCTGCTGACGGGCAAGGCGCTGACCGATCAGGGCCGCGTGGTCACCGTGATGCTGGAAGCCGGCTGGAGTGCCGAGCTGCTGCGCCACGTCATCACCGGCCGGCCCCTGCCCAGCCCGGTGCGTACCTCGGTCGGTGCGATCATCGCCGCCCGGCTGCGCGCCGCTCAGGCCTACCCGCCCCCCGCCGTCGTGGCCGGCCACCCGGGTGCGCCCCGGCCGACTGAGCCGCTCACCGAGCAGTCGTGGGCGGAGCGGTCCTCGACCAAGGCGGCCGCCCGCACCGTCAATGAGGCCCTCACCTACCGGGCGCTCGTCGAGTGCGCGGGCTGCGGGGTCCCCGGAACCGCACCCGGCGAAGACCTCTGCCCGACCTGCCTGGGCTGGCCACCCTGCCGCACCTGCCCCGGCCCCACCCCCCGCCGCGCCCACCCGGACGGCGACGGCCGCTGCACCACCTGTGCCACCGCACTGACCCACTCCATCCAGGTGAGCACCTCGTAATGGGCCCGCTCTGCTCACGACACCGGCCGCACCCAGACAGTTCACACGATCCCTCAGCCTGAGATGACCGCCTCTCCGCTATCTCGCTGCCCTATTCGTACGCGATCCGCACGGAGAAAGTACGCTATCCGTACGGTTCAAAGGGTAGAATGCTGGTCAGGAGGTGTTTCATGTCCGAGTTGTTCGAGGCGGTCGACGCGCTGGTGGCGTCCCGTGCTCCGTTGCCGCCGGCGCAGGAGCGCAAGCGGCTGCGCCAGGCGCACGGCCTGACGCTGGACGAAGTGGCCACCGCGCTGAAGGTGCGCCGGGCGACGGTGTCCGGCTGGGAGTCGGTCAAAAAGACAGTCGAGCCGCGGGGCCCGGAGCGTGAGGCTTACGCGCGGCTGCTGAACAAGCTTGCAGAGCTTTACCCCGCGCCCTCAGTACCGGAGGAGTCAGCCGCCCCGACGACACCGGCCACCTTCACCGCCGCGCCCGCCCCGGCGGAAGCACAGACTCTGCCCCCGGGCCCGGCGCCCGATACTGCGGCTACGACTGCAGCCGGGAACACTCAGATCACCCCTGACCCCCTTCCTCCTGCTCCGGCGGTCGCGCCGCGTCCGGCGCGCACCACCGGGAGCGCGTCGACGTCGCGCCGCCCTGCCGCACGGAAGGCGGTCCCGGTCGGCACCCCGGCGGGCGGCTCCGACCCGCGCTTCGAGAACGGGCCGCTCGCGGTCGTCGACGTCGACACCGACGGCCAGGTCCTCGCGTACTGCACCGGCGGCCTGGTCCTGGACGTGCCCGCCAAGTCCCTCCCGGCCTTGGTGGAGTGGACGCTGAAGGAGGCCAGGCTCGGTCAGCCGAAGCTGTCCGGGCCGGGCAAGGACGCCGACCCGCTGCTGGTGCTGACCGAGGCCGCGCTGGAGCGCTACGGCCTGCCCGTGGCCCTCACCGAGGAGGAGCGCCTCGCCGGGCGCCTGCCGGAGGGCCACAAGGTCATCAAGCAGCTGGCCCGCGCGGACTGGAAGCTGACCAAGCGCGGCTTCGGGCCGTGGGCGCGGATCTACCGGCCCGCGACCGGTTCGGAGCGGGCCTGCGTGCAGCTGTGCATCCCGTCGTGGAACGCGCTCGATGCCCGCCACTGGGGCAACGCCGCCCAGCTGCCGCCGGCGGACCTTGCCCGTGTGCTCGGGGTGTACGCGTCCCGCGTGATGACGCCGCGCGGCTCGACCGCCGTCACCGGCCTGGAGCTGATGACCGCGCTGCACCCGCCGACCCGCGCCTCCGAGCCCGACGCCGACGGCCGCAGGCACTCCGAGCACAACCCTGGCAGCCTGGGCAAGGACCCGGTGGACTGCGCCCCGTGCGAGGCCCCCGACGGGCACCCGCTTCTGGCGGACCTGCCGCGCTTCCACGTCCGCGGCCCGGCGGAGAAGCTGTTCGAGGAGGCGTACGACTGGGCGCGGCCGATGACCGATGCCGAGTGCACCCTGCGACACCTGGTCGGCATCGACGTGAACATGGCCTTCGCCGCCGGAGCCAACGGCCTGATCGTCGGCCTCGGCGCGCCCACTCACGTCACCAACCCGGTGTTCGACCCGAAGCTGCCCGGCTCGTGGCTGGTGGACCTGTCCCACGTCGACCTGTCGAGGGTGAAGGCCGGCAAGGAGTGGGTGGAGCTGGACGGCAGCCTGTTGCCCTCCCCGTTCACGCCGAAGGGCGAGCGCCCGGAAGGCCCGGCCTGGTACGCGACGCCGACCGTCGCCTACGCGGTGGAGCTGGGCTACGAGGTGCGGCCGATCGAGGCGTACGTCCGGTACGACAACGGCCGCTACCTGGACGGCTGGTACCAGCGGCTGCGCGACGCCTACCTCGCCACGATGGCCGACCTCGGCGTCCACGCCGACATGGAGCCGGCCGACTTCCTGGCGGCGATGGACGGCTACCAGGAGCGCGATCCCGAGCTGGCGATCGTCGCTGCGGCGATCAAGGCGACGGTCAAGGGCGGTCTGGGCAAGCTGCGCGAGCGCCCGCGCGGGGAGGGCTGGCGGCCCGGGCAGCCGTGGCGGGCGCTGTCCCGGCCCACCTGGCGGCCGGACATCCGCGCGGCGGTCATCTCCCGCACCCGGATCAACCTCCACCGCAAGATCGTCAAGCATGCGGCGTTCACCGGCCAGTACCCGGTGGCCATCCTGTCCGACTGCGTGGTCTACGCGGCCGACGGCACCAGTCCGCTGGACTTCCTGCCCTACCGCCAGGGCAAGCCGCTGCCCGGCGGCTTCAAGCTCGGCGTCAACCCCGGTCTGGTCAAGCACGAGGGCACCCAGTCCGTCCTGTGGGGCGAGGAGGTCCGCGAGCGGTTCAACGCTCCGGAGCTCAACCTCGCCCGCTACATCAAGGACGGTACCGTCACCGACGTCGACAACGGAGAGTAGGAGAGGGCGACGATGAGTCTGTTCGGGGACGGCCTGGACGCCGCGGTGCAGAAGGCGTTCACCCGCCCGGCGCCCAAGAGCGCGCCCGCGCAGATGCGCTATCTGGTCAAGCAGCTCAAGGGCACCAAAGCCGTGGCGCAGATGCTGCGGATCTCCCAGCGCACCGTCGAGCGGTACGTGAAGGGCCAGATCAAAAAGCCCCGTCCCGACCTTGCCGCGCGCCTGGAGCGCGAGGTGAAGAAGCGCTGGCAGCCGCAGATCAGGGCCAAGGCCAGGGCGAGGGCGGCCACCACCGGTGGCATCGTCATCGACACCCGCGCCCGTCTCGGCTACACCGCGCCGATCGGGTCGACGGATGAGTCCCGCATCCGCCACCTGACCGTCGCCCTGCCCCCGCAGCACGCCGCCCGCCTCTTCGACGCCCACCAGGCCGGCGCCGGCGACCAGCAGCTCCAGCAGATCGCCGCCGACGCGCTCAAGGAGGTGTACTTCCAGGACGGCGGCCGCCGCGCCGGCAGCCTGGAGGAGGTCCGCTTCACCGATATCGAACACCTGGAGTTCGAGCTGTAGCCGCCACCGCACACCACGCGAGCCTTGGACCGATACGGTGAGCCGAAGCACGATAGTTGTCGCATCGACAGGCTGGTTGTCACCGACCTACAGCCTGGAGGAGTACCCGCATCAAGCACGTATGTCTTACCTGAGGTTGTGAACGCGCCCGCCGACCCCTGGCGATAGCGGGCCGAAGGCCCGTGGGTGTTGGCAGAGGGTGGGGTCATAGCGTGGTTGTGCCGCCCGGTCGCACTACTGTCTTTGGCCGGTTCCGACAGTTCACCCGGTTCTGCAGTGGGAGTAGCGTCACGGATTAATTGGCGCCCTCGCGGTCGGCCGACTCACTGGTGAATCGGCCACGCACGACGAGAGCGGTAGCAGACGGCGAGATGCCTTATCGGGTCGTAGAACCCGAAAGCACCGACCGGCAAGGAGGACGACGATGTCGTGGGTGACCAGCAGCCTTCGGACGCTTAGCGGTGAGATGCGTGCGCGGTGGCACGGGTACTTCGTCGGCTACGGGCAGCAGGACTGACGCTCGGCAGCCGTAACAGGCACAACTCCGACCAGCAAGGGTCGGGCAGCCGCCGTGTCATGGATCATCAAAAGCCTCCGGGTGCTCAGTGGTGAAGCGCGCACGCGCCGCAACCAGTACGGCGACAGGTACGGGCACAACGCCTGACGTGCTCTTCGTAAAGGGAATGGGACGCGCGGCCAAGCCGCCGCGCGTCCCATCCTCCGGCAGATGGGCGAACGATCTGTGCTCTTGGACAGGAAGAGTCTGTGGCCGCAACTGCGGCGGTGGGAGGAGCAGTCCGCGGACCGCGACGGTCCGTTCAGGCTCCGCTTTGGAACCCTCTTTGTAGCCGATGCCGACGCGGCCCGGAACATTCTGGTCGACTCGGCCGACAACTACCTGTCCCAGTCCGGGTTCTACCGCCTGGGATCGGACCCCCTGCCCCAGGCGGCCCGGAGCGAAGCCTCCCGCGAGTTACTCAGGGTCCTGGCCCGGCACGACCTGGCGGCATCATTCGACCTCGACTCCGCCCTCGATGAGGTGAGTGACGGCCGCGGCCGTCTGCGGCACCAGCGCTGGGGTGTCGAAATGGTCCGGCGGTACTTCGCCCCCGTTATCGCGCACCAGTGTCATACCGAAATCAACGCGCTCGTCGACGCCTACGTGACGTCGAGCATTGTGGCCGACGACATCGTCGGCCACGTGCTGAGACGCTCGCACCGTACGGTGCCCGCCGTCCGGGCCGGGCTCGCTGAACAACTCAGCCGGCTGCCGGCGCGGGAAGGTGGCGCACAGGACCTGGTCGATCTGGTACTCGGCCTGCCCGGTGAACTATCCCCGGGCGATCGCGCACAACTGTTGCAACGCCTCGTCCTGTCCACGGTCGGCTTCGCCGGTGTGACTCTCGAGTGGGTGGTGATGCTCGGCATTCAGCACGGCTACGACACCCCGGCGGTGCGGCAGGAACAGATTCATCGGCTGGTCAGGGAGGCGCTGCGCCTGTACCCAACCGCGTGGCGCCTGATCAGGGTGGCCGCCGCCGACCACGACGTTGCCGGCACCCGGGTCCACGAGGGCGAGCACATCCTGATCGGCACACACGCGATCCACCGGTCGGCGACCGTATGGGACAGACCACTGGACTTTCGTCCCTCGCGCTGGGAGCAGCCGACCGATGACCAGCGGCGCTCCTACCTCCCCTTCGGTAAAGGCGACGGCATGTGCCCGGCGAACGGCTTCGCCGTCAAAGCACTCGAACACCTTGGCCACCTCATCCTTAACGGCCACCGGGGGCACGTGCGCATGCACACCCGCAAGCCCCATGTCCGTACACTCCTGGCTCCACCTGCCGGTTGGACCAGCCTCGCCCCCGCCGCAACACTCGAGCGCTGAACTGAGCCTCTCGCTTTCATGAAGCGGGCTGTCCGGCAGGCGGTCAGGAAAACAGAAAGTTCCTCTGACCAGCAAGCATGAGGATTGTCGAGGTCCTTGTTCCTGCCACCGCCGGAGGCACAGGCCTTGCCCCTTGCTCTTGGACACACGAGACACTGGATCTGGGAGTTGTCGTCCGGTACGCGGTGAGCGGGCCTGCGCCCCCTCAGAGCCCGCATCGGTCGAGGATGCTCATCAGCTTGCGCCGGCGTTTCAGTTCTGCCCGCAGGTTGGCGAGGTAGTCGGTGAACGCCTCTTGCGTTCCCAGCGCACGATGGCAGTCACGGGCACCCAGCAGCAGCCGGGCCAAGTGCTCGTAGGCACGGTCGCCGGTCGGCTCCTTCAGCCGCTCGACCAGTCTCAGATAGACCCCGAGCGCCTTGGCCGGACGCGTCTCGCGTGACAGGTCGGCAAGATGTTCCCACTGCCGGTCGTCCGCGAGGCCGGCGGCCTCGCGCCAGGCCGTGTCCACATCGCCGTCGTCAAGCAGCGCATCGATCAGCACGGGTCCGCCATACCGCCCGCCATGAGCGCGGCGGGCGTCCTCTCTCAGGGCAGCCAGCGCGGCCACACGCTCGGCCTCCCAGCACTGCGCCGTCTGAGCGGCGGAGCGCAACTGCCGGTAGGCGGCCAGGGACCGTTCGACACGGAAGCGGTTCCGGCGCACCCCGACCACGTCCGCCGGCCGCCCCGCCTCCGAGTAACGGGCGCACACGTAGTCGACCAGGCGGCCGTCGATGTACGTCTCGGCGGCGCAGTCTCGAATTCCGTGCTCCGCCCACGTGAGTGCCTCGTCCGCACGGCCCGCCGAATCGAGTTCCTCGGCGATGCGCAGATGCGTTGCACCGGACGGGTCGAGGTTCTGCGCGTACAGAGCGACTAGCGCGTCGACGTCGCCCTCCGCCTCGACCAGGCGCTCCATCAGATGCTGCTCCGCCCAGCCGGACGGCCTGCGCCGCTGTGCCTCGGCCGCCAACTGCCGCAGGCGGGCAAGCCCACTCGGCCCCAGCACCTCGGCGTAGTCGAGCGGGTCCAGGTCGATCACGTCATTGCTGTCGCCGAGCACCTGGCCGACCAGCCACTCGGCCAGGTGCTCCGGATCGGTGCGCGCGGCTTCGCACGCTTCCAGATGGGCCTTGGCCACCGCGGCGGCGGCCTGCCCCACCACACCGTCGGAGTCGTCGATCTCCCCGTACGCCTCTCCCAGCACTCGGATCGCCTCCTCGGCCAGACCGAGTGCCTGCATCGCCTGACCGTCGGTGGTCAGGGCGCGCAGCGCGGCTGCCGCCTCTGCCACCTGCTGTGCGTACCTGGAGGCATCGGCGTACTCGTACCGGGCGAAAGGCCGCGGGTCAATCAGTGCCAGGATCCGGTCCCGGACCGTATCGGTGTCGGAGCGAGCGACGGCGGCCCGCAGTTCCAGGCGTCGGCGCAGCCGGTGGTCCTCGGCGATCTGCTCCCGCACCAGCGCCAGGAGTTCGTCCCGGGACAGTGCCGTGAGCCACGCTTCCAGGCCGGAGGCTCGTGCTCGTGCGGCGATCTGCTGATGCGGGATCGTTTTCGCCCGCCGCAGCATGGTCAGTCCCACCGCCACACAGTGCTTGCAGAAGTTGCCCTCCTGCCCGTAGGGACAGTCGCACCACCCCGAAGGTCCGTCGTCCCCGCCGAGGGTGAGCTCCACCTCGTAGATGTTCGTACCGTGCACCACGGCGGTGACCGAGTGCTCCCTTACCTCCAGATCGCTCACCGCGTCCAGGTACCCCAGCCCCCGCTCGAAGGACCGCATCCCCGCGAGCACCCGCAGATCGTCCTCGCCGAACCCCACGATTTTCCGTGCCACACCGGTATTCAATCGCGGATCGGCGGCTTCCGGAGGCCTCATGATCCCGGCTGTCCGCACGCGGGGCCGTGGAATACTCGGCTGCAACCAAGGCTGGCCAGCCCGTAGGCTCCTCGTTCGCGGCGTCGGCATGGCGCCCTGCCGGCAGTGGACACTCAACGGACCGAGGGTGCGTGGCGCAATGAGCAGCCGACTCTTCGCAATCTCCTTCGATGCGCACCAGCCCGAGCGCCTGGCGCACTTCTGGGCCGGCGTCCTGGGCCTGCAGAGAGCCGACGGGGGTGACGACGGGGTCACCCTGTTGTCCGGGAACGACGCCGGCTACCGTCTGGGCTTCCGTCCCTCCCGGGCGCGGAAGACCGCCCAGAATCGGCTGCACTTCGACCTGACCAGTTCCTCCCCGGAGGAACAGCGGGAGACCGTGGCCAGGGCGCTCGACCTCGGCGCGCGGCACGCCGACGTCGGCCAGGAACCGGACGCGTCCCACGTGGTGCTCGCCGATCCCGAGGGCAACGAGTTCTGCGTCATCGAGCCGGGCAATGCCTTCCTCGCCGGCTGTGGCCTCATCGGAGCGCTCGCCTGCGACGGTTCGCAGGCCGTGGGCTACTTCTGGAGCCAGGCGCTGGGCTGGCCGCTGGTCTGGGACCAGGACGAGGAGACCGCCATCCAGTCACCGAACGGCGGCACGAAGATCACATGGGGTGGTCCGCCGCTCATGCCGGACCCCGGCAAGGACCTGCACTTCGACCTCGTGCCGGAGGACGATCAGCAAGCGGAGGTCGAGCGCCTGCTCTCCCTCGGGGCGAAGCGTCTCGGCCCCGCCCGCGGCGGGGACGGGGCCGTGCTGCTGGCCGACCCCGACGGCAACAAGCTCCGCGTGCTCACACGCCGGTGAAGCCGGAACCGACGGGAACCGAAGCAGGCGGTTGCCGCGGGAGGGTCGTCGCTGCCGTCGAGCCCTGAGGCGCAGAGCGGTACCCGGCCCGGGACGGCCTCCCTGCGGCTGCCCACCCCCGGCCAAAAAGCCGCGCGGGCCGGCTGAAGGTATGAGGGCGGCCTTGGATCTGGTCCCGGCTGCTCATGCCAGGGCAGGTCTGTGCGCGTGGTCGTCGAGGCCACAGATGTGGAGACGCTGCGGATGGTGTTGCGGAGGTCGGCCGTTAGCCTGTCGGTATGGCAGAGCGTGTCACTGCGGGCCGTGCGGACGGTCTGATCACTCTGGGCGCCGCGGACGTTTTGTGGGCCGGTTTGACGGCCGACAGCGCGGTGCCGACGGCTTCTGCGGCGCTCACCCGCTCCCCTGCCCGAGCTCAGGCGGGCTACGTCCTGCTCGGCGGCTGCGTGGTGGCGACGGTGAAGGCCAGCGGCCGGTGGAGCGTTGTGGAGACTGAGGTGCGCCGGGCGGCGGCGGAACTGAACGCGGTGGAGATGGACCGCCAGGACCTGGTCCGCATCGGTCCGTTCCGTGACGGGGCGAAGCAGGAACACCATGAGGAAACGCCGTTGCGATGGCGCCGGCGCATCGCCCGGGAACTGCAGGAACTAAACGAACCCGAGCGGGCTGACGGCCGTCTTTACCATCTGGCGGGGATCGACTGGCGGCACATTCTCGTGGAGCAGACCTGCGACGGAGCGCAGCGGACGTGGTGGCTGCCGCGCGCTGTGGTCAGGCTGCTGGACATGGCCGAGCACACCGAAACGCGGTGGCTGCGAGCCGCGCGAACCCGCCAGGCAGGCACAACCGTCGCCGAGTCGCCCTCCCGCCATCGGCAGACCCGAACCGTCGACGGCCGGCCAGCGACGAGTCCCAACCATCCGGCCGTCCCACTGCGCCCGTACAACGAGGAACTCAAAGGCCACCTGTACTCGGTACTCAGCAGGAAACCCGGCATCTCCCGCAAGGTGGCCGGGTGGGCGTGCGCCGTCTGCCGCTCCGCACCCGCCGCCGTACTCGACCACTGCCACGAACATGGCTACGTCCGCGCCCCCGTCTGCCACTCCTGCAACACACAAGAACGACCCGACCACCTCTACAGCAACCACATCCGCGTGGGCGACCACTACAGGCGCCTCTTTCACACCCACACCGCCCAATGGCTCCGCCACTGGCACCGCTGCCCCGGCTGCCGCGCCCGCACCACCCTGCCCCTACCCCACCTCGCCGCATGGACCGCCCACATAGCCTGCCGCTCCCTGCGCCCCACCCACCGCGACCCCAGGAGCTCCCGCGGACGCAAACCCTGCGGTGCGCTGCGCGTGTCCTGGACCGGCAGCCACCATGCGCCCGGCTCCTGCCAGTTCACCGTCGCCGTCGACCTGTGCCCCTCCGGCGAACACCGTGTCCTGGCGCACGTCTCCTACCGCGAAGCAGCCGAGCAGTTTCGCACCTGGCTGACCGAGACCGCCCCTGCCGTGGCGGCCGAGGCCGGACCCGACCGCCTGGACGACCTCCCCACCCAAATCCGGCCAGTCATCGCGGACACCAGCAGCGAAGGCCAGGCGCTTTTCTGAGCCGACAACGACAGGTCCGACACCACGCCGGCCGGATAATGACGAAATCACCCAGTGGCCATCGGTACACCACTCCAGCGGATGTGACCGACAGGCTGGAACTGTGCCCCTTGCGTTTGCTGGCCCTGTCCTACGGGGTGGCGGACGCCTCCCGGGCCACCGCCGAGTCTCCGCGTCCTGAGCCCCGATCACCCGAACACCCTGGGCAGCCGACACAGCTTGGCCATCGACCTGGCGGACCCGGGCCAGCACGCGCACGCAGTCGACCACCACCGGCAAAACCTCGCCATCCGCGCCCGTATCCTGGGGATCGACCACCCTGACACCCTGCACAGCCGTCAAGGCCTGGAGGAGGCGCTGGCCGGCTCGCGCACAGCACACCGGCCAATGAATCGCCGTCCCTGGCACAGAACCATCACCGACTGAGCCAACGGTGCTTCCCGTCACTGAGATTCTTCAGCAGTGCTGCTCCAGGGTGGGGACGGCTTGGACGATTGACGTGAGCTGGTTCGGGTCGTAGCGCGCCCGACGGAAAATCCGCCAACTCGGAACGTCAGCGGCCCGGTTCTGTTACACCCCAACGGCCGCGCCCCCCGGGCCGGGGAGGCTCGAGGGGCGTGGTAAAGGGCTCAGGAGGCGTCAGGGCGGCGCCACTGCTGCGTCGGCCGCCACGGCTCAGGCCGTGGGGGCAGTTTGCTGAACATGGGCAGAGGAACCTGTTCGGCCCGCCGCGCCGCATCCTGCCCGGTCTCGTCCGCGGCGGCCGCGCGGTCCTCGGCAATGCCGGCCGGCGTCCACTGGTGCCCGTCCCATTCTTGAATGCCGCGTGGTGCGTCAGGGGCGACGTGGGCTCCCTGCTCCGGCTGCTCGCCAAGCGGGACCGCCCGACGCTCCCCTGGCGCGGGGCGTCGCTGCTCACGGCGCCCCGCCCACTCCTCGAGGGGCTCGTCTTCCACAGGGTGCTCCCTCCCTTTGTCGGTTCTCGTCCAGTCTGCCGTGTCAGCGCCATCGCCGGGACCCTGCGCGGGGGTTACAACGTCACGGACCACCCGCCGCGCGACAGGGTCGTCTCGCCGTCGGGGGTGATGGTGACCTGGGCGCCGTACACGGGGAGTTCCCCGTGCTCCAGCCACCGCCATCGGATCTGTTCGAGGGTGTCGTACAGGCGGCGCGGGCCGCCCTGGTGGACGGTCGTGGTGCGCTCCCCCTGTGCGGTGTGGGCACGGGCCCAGGAGCCGTCCGGGTGCAGCATCCACGTCATGCGGCTGCCGTCGTCTGCGGTGCCGGTGCGGTGCTCGATGCCGGGCACGGTCAGGGAGAGCATGGACCACACCTCCCAGACCTGCATGACGTCCAGCACCGGGAACGGGGAAACGCTCACCTCCCCTTCGGCGGTGTTGGCCGTGTCGAACACCTCGCTGAGTGCGGGCGGGTAGTCGTCGCCGGTGCGGGTGGCCATGAACGACCCACGGTCCCACTCCACGCGCCCTCTCGCGCCGCCGTCGTCGGTCTTGCCCGCGGTGACGATCAGGCCGGTTCCCTCGAGCGTGGTGACCAGACGCCCGCCGGGGGCGAGCGCGGCCAGCCACGAGGCGGGGATGCGGGGCATCGACACCGTGGACACGATCCGGTCGAACACGCCCGGCAGTTCCTCGCCGCCGGCGTCCGCGGTGACGACGGTGGGGTACCAGCCGATTTGGTCCAGGCGTTCCGCGGCCGCATGGGTCAGGTAGGGGTCGACGTCCAGCGTCGTCACCAGGTCGTCGCCGATCCGCTGACAGGCCAGAGCGGCGCTGTACCCAGAGCCGGTCGCCACGTCCAGCAGGCGCATGCCGGGGGTGAGGCGGCAGTGCCGGAGCATCGTCACCACCAGGCTGGGGAGGGTGGAGGACGAGGTGGGATGCCCGGTGACGGTACGGCCGGCTTGGGCTTGGTCCGCGTGTACGGCGCCGACGCGCGTGATCAGCGTGGTGTCCGAATACGCGGCCGCAGCCCACGCCTTCTCGTCGGACGGCCCGTCGACGACGGTCCACCCCTGCGGGCCGGGGGTGAACCAACGCGGCACCAGCATGTGTCGAGGCGTCTCCTTGACCGGGACCCACCAGCTCGATCCCGGGTACGCGGTCTGGGCCGCGAGGGCGGCCGCGTGCGGTTTCCAGTGCATCAGGTGCCTCCTTGCAAGTCGTCGGCAATCGCCTCGGCGATCGGCAGGCCGGTCGCGCTTTGAATCCAATCCCACTGGCCGCACGGGTTGACCTCGAGGAACGTCCACTGCCCATCGGAGCCCACAATGAAGTCTGCCGCGCCGTAGCGCAGTTGCAGCCGCTCCATCAGGCGCCGCATTCCTGCGGCAACGTCCTCGGGGGTCGTGGTCGTGGTGTAGGTCAGCGATCCGTAGTCGCTGCGCCAGTCCTCGTACGAAGCTTCGCTGCCGGCGTGGATCGCGGCGGCGAACATCCGCTCCCCGACTACCGTCAGCCGCACCTCGTACTCCTTGCTGACCCAGGCCTGGAACAGGTGCGCGGTGGTGTCGATCCCGCGCAGGTCCTGCAGGTCGGACAGGCTCAGGCGCTGTGTGTAGACGGATTTGAGCCGGCCGTCCTCGATCAGTACGGGGGAGGCGACCGGCTTGCACACGATCGGCCCGCCGGTCTGCGTGGCGAACGCCACCACGTCGCGGGGCCGGTTGGTGATCAGGGTGGCCGGGATGCGCAGCCCGCACGCGCGGGCGGCCGCGAGCTGCGCGGGCTCGTACTCGGCGCGTGCCATGGCGGTCGGGTGGTTCACCCAACGGCACTCCAGCGCGGACAGCACACCGCCCAGGCCAGCGCGGGCCTGAGCAGCGGCGAATCTCTCCTCCGGTCCGGACATCCCCTCGGGGAAGCGGAACGCCCCGGGGGCGCGGTAGTACACCGCGCCGACCTGGGACAGCTCCACCGTCCGCTACTCGGTGGCGAGCTCGCCCGTCCACGCCTGCGCTTGGTCGATCTTGCCGGCCAGGGTGAGCTGCTGCGGGAAGTCGGCGGTGTCCATGCGGAACACCTCAACCCCGCGGCGCTCCAGCTCGACGACGACCCGGTCCGTGGGCCAGTCATCGGCAGCGGCGATGATCAGGACGGGCGAGGGCATCAGTCCTTCGGCCCCTCATCCAGCGGCGGCGGGTTCTTCGTGTCGCCGTCCGGGACGGTCGGGGTGTGCGTGTTCGCCATGCACGTCAGCAGGCCACCGTCGTCGCAGATGTTGACCTGCCGGTCGTGGTCGTAGACGTGCGCCGGGACGCGGGCGGCACCGGTGGAGTCAGGGGTGCGCGCGAACCGTAAGGCCCACGGCCTGGTCTGCGGAGCCGACGGGGCCTCCGCGCTGTACGGGGTGCGCCCTCCGGGCGCGGTGAGGGGGAATGCCTCTCGGTCGAGAGCTGTCGTCACGTTCTTCTCCGTTTCCTTCGGGTGTGCGATGGGGTGGGCGGGTCCGTCGCAAAGGTGGAGTCGGGGGCGACTCCTTGGGCTCGCCCGACGCCGGCCGCCTGTCCTTCGTGTGGTCGGCCGGCGTGTCTGGCCCCGGCGCGGGGCGGTGACCTTGCCGTGGGGGAACACGGATCGGGTAGTTCGTCCCGCGCCGGGAGTTGTGCCTGGCCGGCGGCCCGGCCGGGGGCATACGGGCCGCCGGCCAGGGGTCTATGCCGCGCCGGGCCGCTCGTCGGCCAGCGCCATCTCGTACAGCTGATCGCGGGAGATGGGGATGATGCCGTGCAGACTGACCACGGTGAAGTTGGCCAGTGTCCAGCGGATCTTCTTGTCTTCGACGTGTACGTGCTGGAGTTCGCCCGGTCGCCCCTCGGGCGTGGGGAGCGGTTTGAGCGTCACCGGGTCGTGCACGATGCCGGCCACCCCCCATAGCGGGCTGTACTTCACCAGGGCGGCCGTCCAGCCCTGTCGCAGGGGCGGGCAGTTCTCGATCGCCTCCACCGCGCACAGCGGATGCACGGGAGGCGCGGCGGTCGTCTCCCCCTCGGCGATCGGTGTCGCGCCGCCCAGCAGGTGCAGGACGCGTTCGTCGGCTCGCCTGTCGAGGACGCTCTCGCCGCACACCTGGCACAGGCTGTAGCGCATGGCGCGCTGCTGTCGGCGGCTGTTCAGCCGCCGGAAGTCCGGTTTCCCGCGCCCCGGGGCGATGCCTGAGCGCACCCACAGCGCCTCATAGCGCCGATCGGTGACGGGGTCCTCGTCCGCGTAGCCGATACCCACTCCGGCGTACCCGACGTGCAAGACGATCTCGGGCTGGGGGAGGGCCTCAGCGGTCCACGCCGTGATGTAGGGGACACGTTGGCCCTTCCAGAAGTGCTGCCGCTTCACAGGTCCACCAGCCCAGGGGCGAGGATGGCACGAACGGTCTTACCGGCCCCTTCCTCGGGCAAGAACCGGGTCACCCGTGCGCCCAAGCGAGCCACCTGCCACAGCCCCCGCCCCCTCTCTCCGCGCACGGCCGCATCAAAGTCGGGAAAGGCCGGGTTCAGATCGGACACGTCGATGACCAGGCAGCCGGACGCCTCAATCGCAGCGCTCAAAGACAGCCGCAACTCACACGGGAGAAGGCTGTCGGGCAACCCGTGCCGCACCCCGTTGTCCACCAACCGGGCCACAGCCTCGACAGCCCGCAGGACATCACCGCGCCAGCCCAGGACAGTGACGATGCGCCGGGTCCACACGCGAGACAGATACAGCGCCCTTCGGTCTCCGGGGAGCTGCGCTCTGAAGGTGCTGGTGATGAGCGCACCAGCCGTGACAGGGGCAAGGTCTGCTGGTGTTAAGGGCAGGGACTCGGTGGGCATTGAGGGCTCTCCGGGAGTTCGTTCCTGGTGGGCGAGCGTCTTGCGAGGGTTCATGCCGCCGCCTTCAGGCAATCGCATCGCACCCGTGTGGAATGCGAACACTTTGATCATGTTCGCGTCTACTGCGTGATACATCGCTGCGCCTCCTGGCGGTCAGGGTGGTGCGGAATCCGGCATGATCGACATCGGGCCCCGCTGGGCGGGTCAGCCGCCGATACAGGTGCTGATGAAGCAGGTGTACTGGCAGGTCGAGCCACAGCTGTCGACGGTGCCGTTCAGCAGCGGGCCAGGTACGGCCGAAGCGACGGTTCTGAGGTCCACGTCGAAGTCCGGCCCGTCCTCGACCGTGATGCCGGTCGCGGTTTTGTTGCCACGCACGTGACCGGTGTGCGGTAGGTGAGCGGCGTGGAGGACCGCCCCGGGCTGGGGAGGGGATACCCGTCCGGGGCGGTCGGCCTACTGGTCGATGGCGAGGGCCATGCCGATCACCAGGCCGCACGACCCGCTGATCATGATGATGAACAGGACTCCCGCGTACCGTCCGATGGCGCGCGTCACAACCCGTCCCGACTGTTGCTGCTCTTGGTGGCCAGGCGCGCGCTCAGTTCCTTCCGCACGGTCGGCGGCTTCACGTTGTCCGGCATGGCATCCCGCTTCATCGAGGGCAGCACGGTGATGCCGCCCCTGGTCGGCTGCGTCATGACAAGCACAGTGCCGACGTGAGCACGGAGACTCGAGACCGGGACAAGACCGGGGTGACGTGACACGCGGGCGGCGTCCTGCACAGGTTGTCCATGGTTGGAGCGGTGCGCATCGAGGGCTCCTCGGTCGGCGCAGGGGTGATCAGGTGAACACCAGAATGGCCCTGCCGAAAGCCAAGACCGAGGACTTTGAGAGGTCTCTTCTGTGTCATTGAGAGGACTTTTGATGGGGCCTAGGGGTGAGTGCTAGTCAGAAGGAGGACTTTCAGTGACACTTACCGCAGTACATAATGATGGAGGTATAGCTGTGGCACGCCCTGGAAACATCCGCCTGAAGGCAGCCCGGCTCGCAGCCGGTTACCACTCTCAGCAGGCCCTCGCCGACGTCCTGGGCGTCGGCGTCCGTCAGGTCCGCCGCTGGGAATCCGATGCTCCGCCCTGGCCGCAGCCCGAGGTTGCCCAGGCCCTCACGCGTACGCTCGGGCAGGACCTGGAAGCTCTTGGGTTCACACCGCCCAGTGGGGCGCCCGACAGCGGGCGGCGGACCGTGCTTGCTGCCCCGGCTGCCGCTGTCGGCCTTGCCGCTTTTCCCGTCCAGGCCGTCGCAGTGCAGCCAGCCACCACGGCCGAGGACTATGAAGCCGTCACCCGTTCGCACCGGCGCCTGTACTGGTCTGTTGCGCCGGTCACGCTGCATCCGGCGGCACTCGCGCACACCACACTCGGCTGCGCCCTCCTCCCGGAGACTGCCGGACAGACCCGGCAGCGGATCGCTGCAGCGCTCGCCGAGAGCTACTTGCTGGTCGGTAGGATTGAGTTCTTCGACATCCGTGAGCCCGACCGCGCTGGGCATACCCTGCTCCGGGCGCTGCAGGCCGCAGGCGAGGCCAACGACCCGCTGCTTGGCGCTGCGGTCCTGGCGCACATGGCCTTCATCCCCGCCTGGACCGGTGACCGTGAGGCGGCCGGTGAGCGGATGGTGGCCGCGCGAACCTACGCCCGTCGCGGCCCGGCCTCCGCCGAATTGCTTGCCTGGCTCGACGCGGTGGAGGCCGAATGTGAAACCCGCTGCGGCAACACCAGGATGGCGCTGCACCTGATCGGCCACGCCGAGGACGTCCTCGCCACCGGATCGGAACATGCCTCGCCCCAGTGGCTGGACTGGTTCTCCCCCGCCAGACTCGCCGCGTTCAAAGGGAACACACAGTTGCGCGCGGGACACTTGCCGCAAGCGCGCGAGACACTCCTCAGCGTCCTTGACGCGCTCGACCCGACCGAGGAGAAGCAGACCACGGTCGTGCTCGGTGACCTGGCCGCGGTCGAGGCCTCGGCCGGAGACCCGGAAGCCGCCTGCCGGTACGCGCTGCGCGCACTCGACCAGCTGGAGCGCACCTGGTACGCGATGGGCATGGACCGCATCCGCGAGGTGCGGCGCGCGCTGGCACCGCACCAGCAGCAACAGTGCGTGCGGGAGCTGGACGACCGGCTTTACGGGTGGACGACCACGGTCAGCGCACTTGCTCGTTGAACCGGGCAATCTGCGGAGACAGCTCCAAAAGGCTCTCGACGCGGAACGTCGGCAACTTTTGCGCCTCCTCGCTGTCCCACTGGATCGTCGCCCAGGGCCCGCGGCGCACCAGCGCGGTGTACATGTCGGCGGCGACGGCGGGCCGGATGTCGTTGTCGACGCGGTCACCGACGTACAGCATCTCAGCCGGATCAACCGGGACGACCTCGGCAACGCGATCGAAGAAGGTCCGATCGGGTTTGCTGGCGCCCCAGTCGTCGGAGGTGCCGATCAGGTCGACGTCGTTGGCGAACAGCGTGCGCAGGATCTTGCCCGCGCGTACGGTCTGGTTTCCGGCGATCCCCAGCCACAGGCCGTCCGCGCGCAACGCAGCGAGCGCGTCACGGACATCGGGGTAGAGGTCCTCCTCGCCGAAGGTCTCGGGCTGGCCGGCCTGTGCCCGTTTCTCTCGCTCCTCGTACAAGTCGAAACCAGGCCGGAACTCCTGGAACACGTCGCGATAGTCGCGACCCTGGGCGATGACCGCGCCGAACATGGCGTGGAAGGTGTGACGGGGTACGCCGAGCCAGTCGGCCCAGGCGCTGTACTCGGTGGTCTCGTCCACGAGGCACTCGCCGACGTCGAAGATCACAGCGCGAATCATGAGCTCGAGCGTACCTGGGCATGGTGGTCTCCTGGACGCTGACCGAGTGTGCTGGTGCGATGTGGCTTGGCACCGCTTTGGACGAGGATCTCTGTCGTCCCATTGAGGATGGCATGGGGACCATTTCCGCGTCGGCGGGAGAGCCCGGACTTCGTGCCGGTTCTTGCTCCCGGAGGAGCCCGGTCGACTTCGGCGAGGGCTCGCAGCATCACTCCATTTCTGCTGTCACCACCAGACCCAAGGCACATCGAGCGCCAGGCGTAGTAGCCGGCTGCGGCTCTGTCAAACGAGCGGTGTAAATCGGGTAGTTGGGGTTACTGGCGGGCTGCCGACAGGCGGCCGTCGAAGGTGATGTCGAGGGCGTTCAGCGCGGTCTTCCGGCGCATGGTCCAGCGGGCCTGTCCCTTGCCCGTGGGGTCGAGGGACATGATCGCCATGTAGACGCACTTCAGGGCGGCCTGCTCGTTGGGGAAGTGTCCGCGGGCCTTGACCGCCCGACGGATCCGCGCGTTCACCGACTCGATCGCGTTCGTCGTGCAGACGATCCGGCGGATCTCGGTGTCGAACCGCAGGAACGGGGTGAACTCTCCCCCAGACTTCGTCCGGGGGCACCCCCACCCAGGCGTTCTCCCACAGCTTCACGATCGCCGGATACTTCCGACCCCAGGCGTCGGCGAACTCCGCGAACCGCTCCAGGGCGGCCTCTTCGGCCGGCGCCGTATAGACCGGCTTCAAAAGCTTGGCGATCTTGTCCCAGTCCTGGCGGGCGGCATAGCGGAACGAGTTCCGCAGCAGATGCACCACGCAGGTCTGCACGATGGTGCGGGGCCAGACGGTCTCCACCGCCTCGGGCAGGCCCCTGAGCCCGTCGCAGACCAGCATCAGCACGTCGCTGTGAAGCGCTCTGGGTCTGATGGAGGCTCGATTCCCTGAGAGGATCGAGTCATGGCCCGTCCGTCCCCTTACCCTGCCGAGCTTCGTGAGCGTGCGGTGCGCATGGTCGCGGAGGTCCGCCCCAACTACCCAACTGAGTGGGCCGCGATGAAGGCGGTCGCCGCGAACTGTAACCACTGCCGTACAGCACGCGCGCCCCGGACCGATACGGTCCGGGGCGCGCTCGCGTATCCACCGGCAAAGGCCGGCAGCGTTACAGGTCGGTCCAGGGGCGGGGTGTGCCGCCGGTCAGGGGCGTCCACATGTCCTGGGCGGGGCCGTGTAGTTCGAGGTCCTCGAGGACGGCGGCTCCCAGCGGCACCTCGCGGGCGAGCGCGGCGACCAGGGGGTGCTGGGCGGCCATCGCCTGCAGGTCGCTGATCCTGCCCTCCAGCCGCCTGCGGGAGGCGCCGGTGAGGACGAACAGCACGCGGGGGAAGACCGGATACCAGCGCATCCAGCCGGGCTCCGCGGCGACGCGCCGGCGCCGGCCGACGGGCTGCGCCTCGTGCTGATGCAGCCGCGCGTATTCGATCAGCTTCACGGCCAGGCGCTCGCCGCTCATGGTGGCGCGGTCCACCTCCACGAACGCGCGCAGCTTGCGCCGCTGCTCACCCCTGACGACGGTGTAGTACATGACGGCGTCGGCCACCACCCGTTGTCCCTCGCCGATGGAGTGTGACACCTCGGGTGTCCAGTCCCAGGGGCCGTGCTCGTGCCCGAGCCGGCGGGCATCGGCGGCGAAGGCCAGATGGGCGCGCACCACGGTCAGGGTGTGCGCCGTCTTCAGCGACGCCGCCGTCGTGGAGGTGATCGGATAGGGCGGCCGCCCCCGCAGGATGGGTAAGTCCCTCGTCAGGCGCGCACCGTCGGGGGTGAGGTACCAGGCGTGGGTGCGGGAGCGGTCCGAGCCGGGCAGCACCGTGTAGTCGACGAAGCCGTCGGAGCGCTGTCGTCACTGAAAGTCCTCCTGATAGCTCAGTGGCCCCCAGCGTCAACGTTTCGACGTCATATGGACGGAGTTACCGCCCAGGGCGTTACACCTGATGGCTGAGAGGTTCAGAAGGTACGGCAAGAGCCCCGCTCATCCGCCACGGGGGGAAGCGGACGAGCGGGGCCGTCTGTGGGGCCGGTCAGGCGGCGGGGCGTGCGGGTCAGAGCTTGGTGACGCTGACGAATCCGAGTGAGCGCAGCCCTTCGGACTGGCACAGTCGATCGGAGGCGCCACCGATTTCGGTCTGTAGTAGCTGGTAGTCGGCGCCGTGAGCGGTGCCCCATGCCATGGCGGCGCGCCACAGGGTGCGGCCGTGGCCGTGGCCGCGGTGCTCGGGCAGAACGCCGAAATATTGCGGCAGCAGCCGGGTTGCTCCGGCGTGGTCGGGCATGGTCTCCATGGGGCCGATCGCGCCTACGATGCGGCCGCCGTCGGTGGCGGCCAGGACGGGGCCGACGGAATTGGCCTGCATCTGGCTGTGCAGGAATGCGAACCCGTCGCTGGTCAGCCGGTCGGCGAACGCGGCGAATGTGTCCCTCACCGGTGCAGACAGAGCGGCCACGGCTTGGATGGGACCGGGCTGGTCCTCGTGCCGGGAGTGGGTGAAGGACTTCATCTGCACGCGGGTGACGGCGGTGCCGGCCGGTGGCGTCTCCTCTGGAGCGTGGAAGGTGACCACCCGGGCGGTAGAGGTGTGGTGGCCGGCGGCGAGCTTGGCGGCCAGGCCCGAGGCCTCTTCGGTGGCAGGCCCGTAGACGTAGACGGTGAGGGTGCCGCTGCCGCGGTTGCGCAGGGTGGGGATCAACGTCCGCGCACTGGTGTGCTCGATGTGATCGAGCAGTACGGTCTCGTCCTTCGTCGCGGCCCAGCGCTGATCCTTGTCGTACGGCAGGAACGCGCCGGTACCGGCGACGCGCAGGACGTCACCGAACAGGGCTACGCCCAGAGCGTCGGGGTGGACGGGGCCGATCGTCGGCACATAAGGCACGCGGATCACAGGGTGCAACCACTCCCACAGCAAGCGCATGAGGCCAACGCTACTCGCCCCTCACGCATGACTCGGGCCTCGGTGCAGGAGACACCGAGGCCCGAGTGTTTCCTGCCGTTTTCGACCGGCTAGTGGGGGTTGTCGTCGCCCGCGGAGCAGCTGCACTTGGCGCTGTCCATGAGCTCGTCCATGTCGGCGATGCCGGTGATCTGGGTGACCGGCTCGGCCGGGGAGAGGACCGGCCGGGTGAAGTACGGCAGGTCACCGTCCTGGGTGGGCCCGTCACCCGGAAGCGGGCGCCTGGGGGAGATCTCGACTGTTACAGCGGTCATGTGTTCACTCTGCTTTCTTTCGTCCGTGCTGGCAGTAAGCCGCCAGTGGGGCCTTCGCCTCCTGGAAGTGCTTGGCCAGGGGCCTGCATACGGTGCAGGAACCGGAGAGTGCACATCCTGAGCAGCCTCCGGTGCGAAGCATCAGCCGGTCGGCGATGGCGCCGAGCCGGGCGAGGCCGCCGATGCCCTCCCGCGGGAGGGAAATCTGGTCGTCGCGGCCGATTTTGCAGATGGACACCAGCCCGTGCGGGTCCATGTGGAAGAAGGTGTGTCCTGCATTGCAGCCCGTGAACTGCCTGCGCATGCGCAGGTGGTCCTTGGACTGCGTGGTGAGGACTTCCCCGCCGCCGTAGATGGTCGGCGTCATGTTCGTGTACACCTCGTGCTCCACGCCCCAGCGCTCGCACAGGTCGATCATGGCGGTCTCTTCGTGCGCGTTGTCCTTGGTGACGATGACGCTCATGCGCAGCGGCAGTCGTGCGTGGCGGGCGGCATTCATGCCCTGAATGAACAGGTCCCACGCGCCGGACCGTTGCGTCAGCTCGTCGTAGCTGGCCTTGGTCGCCCCGTACATGGACACCGTGACGCGGTACGGAGGGCATTCCTCGAACAGGCGCAGGATGTTCTCGCGCCACAGCAGGGAGCCGTTGGTGGAGACCGTGAGCATCATGCCCAGCTCGAACGCATGCTGGTAGGAGCGCAGGAAGTCCTTGTCGATGGTGGGCTCACCGCCGGTGATCTGGAGCCACAGCACGCCGGCCTCGGCCATCATGTCCAGGCACCGCAGCTTGTCCGGCAGCGGCATGCCGGAGTTCACCTTGAGCCCCAAGTAGCAGTGCTTGCAGGCGTAGTTGCAGCCGAGGTTGACCTCCCAGCTTGCTTTGCCATAGCCCCAGGAAGACGGCTGCCGAACAAGCAGGAAGTCACCTGTCGGCCGGCCTGCCACGTCCATGCCCCACTGGTCGCGGACGGTGTCGGCCAGCCAGGCGGGCGCGGGCTGGGCGGGGTCGTGGGAGCGCAGGCCTTTGTAGTTCGCTTCGGGCAGCAGGAGGCCGTCCTTGCGGCCGGTTCGCAGCAGCACATGCTGTTCCAGGAACGGGCTGGCGATCAGACGATGCACGTCGTCTTCCCTTCGTTCAGGGAGGGGCTGGTCCCTCTTTGCCGCCCCGTCGGGGGAGCGGGGCGGCAAAGAGGGCTGGGGCCCGGCGCGGGGCGGCGACCTCGCCGTGGGGGAACACGGAGTCGGGCAGTTCGTCCCCACGCCGGGGGATTGTGCTGCTCCGGCGGCCCGGGCCGAGAGGACGTCCGGGCCGCCGAGCAGGGGCTCTACGCGGTGCGTTCCAGTTCCCAGAGCAGCTCGTCGAGGCTGACGACGCGGAACGACTGGAGGCGGCGAACGAGCTGTGAGGCGAGGAATGTTCCGGTGTTCGGGTGGCCGTAGGGCAGTGGTGCGTCCGGCTGTGTGATGACCTTCACGCCGTGCTCGTCCCGGCCGTACAGGGTGCCGTGCACGCCGTACAGGGGCGCGCTCCTGGCCAGGAACACCATCGGGTCGTCCTTTAGATGCGGGCAGAGCTTCGCGGCGGTGCGGGCATGTTTGCGGCACACGGGAGGCTGGCTGGTGAGGATGCTCGCCTGAGCCGGGTCGTGGTCCCGGGGGCCGGCGAGGAAGATGAAGCCGAGCGGCGTGCGGGCGGGACGCGTGCACACCTGGCAGGTGAGCGTCTGCATGCACACCATCTGCCGATGGGGGTGCACCAGCTTCCACTGCGGTTCACCGGTGATGCGGCCCTGCGCGTCGACGGGATTCCATCCGCACCGGGCCCAGAGCACGCCGCGCGGATCGCGGTCCCTTGGGTCCTCGTCCGCGTAGTACAGGCGCGGGCCGGAGGGGTGCCGGGTGAGGACGAGGTTGTCCGGTGCCGCGTCCTCCCCTTGTCTCTGGGTGATGTACGGGACCAGGGAGAGGTGTTTGTCTCCCGGCTCGAGGGCCCGCGGGTTGTAGGCGAGGCGCAGGGACGGGAAGGTCACGGCGCCTCCGTAAGGCACTGGTGGGCCACCAGGCGTTCGAGGAGGTTGTCGAGCGTCCACGCCATGCGCCGGATGTGTCCGACGGCCCGGCGGTGCTCGGCGGGTGTTTCCTCGGACCGGAGAGCGCGCCCGCGCTCGACAAGGTCGGCTACCTGCTCGTCCTGCTCGGCCACCGTGGAGACCACGGCGAGGTCGATGAGTCGCCTCAGGTGGCCACGCAGCCGCTGCGCGTGCTCGTCGCCCTCGTGCTCGGTGGGCGTGTAGTCGTCCAGGACGGCTGCCACGTCCTCGAGCAGCAGGCCGTCGACGTACGGGGCCCAGCGCTGCACCTTCTCCAGGACCCTTCGCAAGCCGGCCTCGGTGAAGGGCGGCACGGCCGCCCGCACGGGATGGGACCAACCGGGGCAGAGGGCGGTGGCCGTCATCGCCCCGGCTCCTTTTGTCCAGCGAGACGGATCCGGTAGGTACCTCGTATGAGGGCGGGCACGGTGATCTCCTCTGCGTGAAGTCGGCGATCCGAACGCCCTGGAAGGGGTCCGGTCATCGGCTTCGAGGCTCCCGTCACGGGGGTGGCGTTTCCACGCCGTCGCTACGCCCTCTCCCCGCCGTCTGGACGGCGAAGAAGCGTCGGTCGGACGGCGTGGAGACGCGCTGCGGATCAGCGGAACCTGTGGGTCACGCCCGTTCGTACGACCGGAAGAGCGACCGCGATGCTGAACGACTCAAGCCCGGCAGCCCACCGTCCGCACACGTACCGGGTGGCCCTGGCCGGCCGGCCTGAGCCGCTTGCCCCGGCCCGTGACCAGGTTCGTACCGTGCTGGCCGGCGTCGTGCCCTGCGTGGACGACGCGGTGCTGGTCGTTTCCGAACTGGTGGGCAACGCCGTGCGGCACACGACTGCCGGCCCCGACTGTCTGACCATCGAGATCGACGGGGATCAGGTGATCGTCGCGGTCCACGACCCCGAGCACGACGATGGTCATGTACACCCGTCGAAATCCGCTGCCGATCCGCTTGTCGAGTCCGGCCGTGGACTGTGGCTGGTGCAGACACTGGCACGGCGGTGGTACGTGGAGACCACCGCCGTCGGCAAGGCGGTCGTTGCCGTCCTGCCGTGCAGGAAGTCGGCAGTCAGCCGAGCGGAACGCTCTTGACGACATCCCATCGGTAGGCACGGTCCTCGCGCCGCAGCTCCACCAACTGCACCTCTCGGACATGCAGGTCCACGGCAGGAAGGTCCCGTAGCGTGGTGACGGCCTCGATGATCGGGGCAGCGGGACGCGGCCGGTTGTTGTAGGCCAGGCTCAGGTGCGGGCGGAACAGCGCGGTCGGCTTGCCAGGAGTCAGCCCCAACGACGTCATGGACTCGCTGAGCGCCACGTGCAGCGCCAGTACCGGGGCCCATGGCGCGACCGTCAGGCGTACGGCGCCCCGGGAGCCCGCGAGCGGGACGGCACGCAGGCGGAAGGCTTCCGGGAGAAGGGGCGTCGCCGCGTTGATGACGTCGTCGAGGTGGCTCAACGGAAGCGTTGCGGCGGAGCCGACGCGAGCGAGGGTGATGTGCAGCCCGTCGTCGGGGACCGGATCCAAGCCGAGCGGTGCGAGGCGCTGCTGACAGCGACGGGCGAGGCCGACCAGTACCGGGTCATCGGGGAAGGTGAGCATCCAGTAGTACGCCCGGGTCTGCGCCGTCCAACCGGGCCGGTCCCAGTGATCAACCATCCTCTCCACGGCGTCGAAGGCCGCCTGGTCATGCGCCGCGATCACGGCTGGGTCGGCCAAGTCGGCGGGTGGGCAGACAGGGAAGGCGGCGGGATCGGCGCTGAGAGGGATGT
The DNA here is from genome assembly GCF_009852415.1 of Streptomyces sp. Tu 3180. NCBI lineage: Bacteria > Bacillati > Actinomycetota > Actinomycetes > Kitasatosporales > Streptomycetaceae > Streptomyces > Streptomyces sp. Tu 3180. The sequence goes on from NZ_WOXS01000001.1 coordinate 238,951, forward strand.
GCGGCCAAGACACCCGGCTAACCTCTTTCGTGATCACCCCGCCTCGGCAGGCGGGAGCTGACAGCCCCAGGCACGGAGCTGTTCGCCATACTCGCGCACCGCCGGCCGGGACCACCAAGGGGCTGCCCGCTCATACAGGTCCCGAGAGCGCTGCCGCACCGAACTGATCGGCAACGGACTAGCCAAAGTGATGGCCTGCTGCCCGAGAGACATGGCGTGCTCCACATCCGGCGCTTCCTGTTGCAGCACCGCAGTGGCCACGTCCAAACGGACCAGGGAGCGGCTCCACGCGGAGTCGGACTGTTCGACCAGGCCATCGAGGTCCTCAGCGTCCCGCAGTACGTGCCCGGTGTCCTGCAGAGCGACACGGGCGGTCAGCGCATTGGCCAGGGTGCGAGCCCGCCCGTACGGAAAGAACGAGATACACGAAGTCAGACCAGGGACGACGTCATACCGGTCGGACAGGTCCAGCGCCTGCCCGATAGCCCGCTCGGCCTGGTTCCGGTCACCCAGCTTGCCCAGCGCCCGGGCCCGGCCGTTGACCAGCAGCCGGATGGCCTGCGGATGATCCGGTGCCCGGCCCAGCGCGGCGGCGGCCCGTGCGTCGGCCTCGGCGTAGCGGCCCGCGTAGTACGCCGCGAAGGACTGGGTGCCGCCGGCCCACAATTCGGTGTCGAGATCGCCGATCGCCCGGCTCAGTTCCAGTGCCTCGGCGCAGTACGCCTCAGCCAAGGGGAACGCGCCGGTGTTCACGGCCATGTAGCCGAGCAGTCCGCCGGCCCGCGCGGTGATCCGGAACAGCTCCCTGCGTGCCGCCGGAGGCTGCTGGCCGGCGAGCAGAGTATGGCCCAGAGCGCGCAGGCTCTTCGCCTGTCCCCACAGGATGTGCGGCCCGTCCTGCTCGTACCGCTCGGTGATCACCTCGAGCTGGGAGGCGAGGAAAACCAGGGTGGCCTCGTCAGCGTTACCACAGGTCAACTGACGTGCCCGGGCGACGATCTCCGCCGGATCCTCATCGTCGGTGACCGGCAAGGCCGGGGCGGCAGGCACAGGGTTGGCAAGCATAGATGATGAGGCAGGCAACGGGTCCGCCGGGGCCGAGCTGAACAGATCCCGGGCAGCCCTGCCCAACAGCTCCTCCAGGATGCGGCAGGTGTCAGGGCGGGGGAGCTGCTTCAATTCCCCACTCATCCATCGGTCGAACTGCCGCGAAGAGACCACCACCGAGGCCAGCCGAGGATCACCCGCCTCCGTTGCCAGGCGTCGGGCCGTACGGGAGAACTGCACCTCGAACGCCTTGTACGTCGTGAGGTGGCGCTCTTCGAGTAACTGCCGCAGCAGCGTCTTCCGGAGCATTGAAGACCTCCCAACACGTCGGCGGAACCAGAGGTTCGTCGGCGAACGGCACGCACGCCAGGGTTGAACGGCGCGCGGGATGTCTGACGCAAGAATGCCCACGCAACAGCAACTAGGCAATATGTCTCGTGAAGTTGGCTCTTTCGGGTTGTCTACGAACGGGAGGATGGACAGACTGCCCCCATGGCACTGAAGAGGAAGCTGGCCCCTCAGTCGGTCTACCGACGCCAGCTCGCCGCACGACTACGCGAGTTACGAGAGGCGGCCGGCCTCACCCTCATCGAGGTCGCGGAACAGATCGAGGTGAACCAAGGCTCCCTCAGCCGGATCGAGACCGGCGAACGCGGCACCACCCCCGTACTGGTCCGAGCCCTCCTCGATTGCTACGCCGTCACCGACGACCGCGTACGTGACGACATCCTCGACCTCGTCCGTGCCGACAAGGAACAGCAAAAACCCTGGTGGCGCAAATACTCCACGGTCCTCGCCCCCACCCGCTACGACGGCTACCTCGCCCTGGAAGCCAGCGCCACCACACTGGCCAACTACCAGCCCCTGCTCATCCCCGGACTGCTCCAGACCGAGAACTACGCCCGCGCCGTCATCGCCCAGATGCGCCCTGATCTCACGCCCGACCAGGTAGAAGCACTGGTCAAGGTACGTATGGAACGTCAGGAAAGCCGCCTGTCCGGCGAGCGCCCCGCCGAACTGTGGGCCGTCCTGGACGAAGCCGCCCTCCACCGAGTCATCGGCTCACCCGCCGTGATGCGCCAGCAGTTCGCCCACCTCGTCCAGGCCGGCGAACAGCCGAACATCACCATCCAGCTCCTCCCGTTCTCCGTCGGCGCCCACCCCGGCCTCTACGGCCCCTTCGTCATCCTCACCTTCCCCCAGCCCACGACCCCGCTCGTCTGGCTGGAAAACCCCAACAACTCCGTGTACCTGGAGTCCGAAAGCGACATCCAGAACTACACAGACATCTTCGATCAACTCAGGGCCTCCGCCCTCAGCCCGACGGAGACTCGTCCACGCCTCACTCACACTGCCGAGGAGCTCGAACCGTGAGCACGATCCCGCCCCGCCACCCCCGCACCGAGGAACTTCACCAGGCACGCTGGCGCAAGAGCTCCTACAGCGGAGGCGCCAACGACTGCGTCGAGATCGTCCACCTCGGTGCGCATGCAGCGGTGCGCGATTCCAAAGACCCCGGCCGATCACCCGTGATCATCAGCCGCTCCGCCCTGGACGACCTGCTGCGCTGGTACATCAACGGCGAGACCCGCGTCGGCTGAAGCCCCACCCGAACTGGGTGCTCCCTGTTTCTCCAGTCAGCGCTGCCGAGCGGAGATGCCTCACCATGCTGATGCCTGGACGCCACGAAGAGGAAGAACATGGGTGCGCTGGGTTCGGGTGTCCGCAGTGACGGGCTCCTGGCTCGCCTGCACGACCGATCCGTCAGGACCGGGGCGGACACTGGTGGGACAGCACCATCTGGTACCGACCTGACTGGGTAGGTCCCGGACGGCGGAACACCCCCGCGTCCGCGGGGGTGCTTCGCTGATGCTCGACATCGCCAAGAGCATGCAGAAGTCTTCCCCGCCGACGTGGGGGCGCTCTGCAGCTGGCGGGCGTGTGTTGTGCAGCTGGTGGTCGTGGCGGGGTGTGGCTGCGCAGTCCGCTGCTCTGGTCTGCGCAATGCGTTGGCCTGCTTGGTCGGGGGCGTGGTCGGGGTCTGCGTAACACCTGGTCGGCTTCCCACCACGGCCCCTGACCACAGTTGTGCGCAGCCTGACCACGGCTCTTTGGGTGGTGTCAGTGGCTCCAGGGGAGGCGTTGGTCGGGGCCCTGGACGGACCGCCAGATGGGTGCGGTGGGGCCGTCGCGGAGGATGTCGGTCAGGGGTGCGGCCAGGACGGGGACCTCGCGCAGGAACCCAGCCAGCGCGATATCGCGGGCGGCGGCGTGTAGGGCGTGGATGCGGGTTTCGATGCCGGTGGGTCCGGTGCCGTCGAGGACGAACAGCAGGCGGGGAAGAGGGGGTAGCGCTGTCGCCAGGTTTCCTGTGCTGGTTCGGGGAAGGGTTGTTGCCGTTGCCGGGCCGCGGGTGCGGGTGTGTAGTTGTGGAGGCGGGCGTAGGAGGTGAGTTTGGCGGCGAGGCGTTCGGGTCCCATGGTGGCGCGGTCGACCTCGACGAACGCCCGCAGCATCACCCCGCCCTTGGCGCCGACCGCGCTGTCCGCGCTGTCCGTATCGTCCGTATGGTCGGTGTCGTCTGTACGGCCGGTGCGGCGTTGGTAGTAGAGGAGGGCGTCGGGGATGACGGCTTCTCCGCTGCCGAGGGGGTGGTGGACTTCGGGGATCCAGTCCAGGGGCCGGCACAGGTCGCCGTGGCGGCGGGCGTCCTGCAGGAACGCCAGTGCGGTCTCGGTCACCGTCAGTCCGTGCCCGACTTTCAGTCGCACCGCAGTTCGGTCGGTCGTGCCCCGCGGGGGTCGCCGGCCGCGCAGCTCGGGCCACTCGCAGGCGATCTGCGCCCCGTACTGGGTGGGGAACCACACCCGGGTCCGCCCTGCCTGGGGCAGGGTGATGCGGTCGATGAGCCCCTCCCCGCGCAGCTTGGCCAGCCGGCGCCTGGTCTGCTCGATCCGCACCTCGGGCGAGAGGATGAGGTGCAGCTGCTCGGTGGTGGCCATCCGGTACTGGACCAGCACCGCCAACGCCAGCCGGTCCCCACTGCCCGCGTCCACGTTCCTCATCGCCGCCCTGCTCCCGCATCCGTAGGTGCGGCACCGCCTGACCCGGCGCCGCGCTTACGTCACAGGCCAGCAGCCGGCCCCGACCAGACCACCGACCAGGAGGGCCCGACCACGGTCACGATCCGACAACACCACCCCGACCACGGCCGACAACCCCTCCGGCATCCCCACCGACACCGGCCCGCACCTGTCCGGGTCCGGCTCGCTTATGCGCAGGTCACCACACTGGTCTGACCATGGTCGGGAGCCCGACCCTCCCCCGTACGCCCCTCATGACCACCTCACTGCCACAAGAGGAGACAACGGGACGGACAGGGCCGGGCGGTGTACGACCGGGAAGCGGGGCGGCCTGTCCTCGGCCGCGCGTCGGCCGAGGCCTTCGCGCCTTGACCGGAGGGCTTGCCGCATCAGACCGGATCACGGTGTCTGCGGTACTGGCTCTGTCGACGTCAAAGAGCAGCGCCTTTCGACGGGGCCGGGAGACACCTTGGTCACCGGCTCGGGCTGGCAGCGGACAGCGGTACAGGGCAGGCACGTGAGTCTGTCTGGCACCCGGTCACCTGCCCCTCGTCATCGGTACGCACAAAAGCGCTGGCTACAGGGCCAGAAGTGCGGTCATGGCCTCGCCGTCGCCGACTACGCGGTGCCCGCGAGGGCCGCCTCCCGAACTCGTCGACATCGATATCCCGGAGCGGGGCGCCTTTCGAAGCCGTCGTTAACTGCTGTCGCAGAACCTCAAGATAGCCAGCGGTACCTACGGCTGGCCGCGCCGGCGCGGCCTCCACCATCGCCTGCGCCCCGCCCGTGCCACAGCCGCCTCCGCTCGGGCGAGGTTGCTGCGGCTGTTGAGGGTGCTCGGGTGGTGGGGGCCGAGGGTGCGTGCGCGGGCGGTGAGGGTTTGGCGGTGCAGGTCGGCTGCCTCCTGGTGCTGGCCGAGATCGCCCAAGGCGTTGGCGAGGTTGTTGCGGCTGTTGAGGGTGCTCGGGTGGTGGGGGCCGAGGGTGCGTTCGCGGGCGGTGAGGGTTTGGCGGTGCAGGTCGGCTGCCTCCTGGTGCTGGCCGAGATCGCCCAAGGCGTTGGCGAGGTTGTTGCGGCTGTTGAGGGTGCTCGGGTGGTGGGGGCCGAGGGTGCGTTCGCGGGCGGTGAGGGTTTGGCGGTGCAGGTCGGCTGCCTCCTGGTGCTGGCCGAGATCGCCCAAGGCGTTGGCGAGGTTGTTGCGGCTGGTAAGGGTGCTCGGGTGATGGGGGCCGAGGGTGCGTTCGCGGTCGATGAGGGTTTGGCGGTGCAGGTCGGCGGCTTGCTGGTGCTGGCCGAGGTCGTTCAGGGCGCCAGCGAGGTTGTTGCGGCTGTCAAGAGTGTGGGGGTGGTGGGGGCCGAGGGTGCGTTCGCGGGCGGTGAGGGTTTGGCGGTGCAGGTCGGCGGCTTGCTGGTACTCGCCGAGGTCGTACAGGGCGCCAGCGAGGTTGTTGCGGCTGTTGAGGGTGCTCGGGTGGTGGGGGCCGAGGGTGCGTTCGCGGTCGATGAGGTTTTGGCGGTGCAGGTCGGCGGCTTGCTGGTGCTGGCCGAGGTCGCTTAGGGCGCCTGCGAGGTTGTTGCGGCCGGTGAGGGTGTCGGGGTGATAGGGGCCGAGGGTGTGTTCGTGGTCGGTGAGGGTTTGGCGGAGCAGGTCGGCGGCTTCCTGGTACCGGCCGAGGCCGTGCAGCGCGTTGGCGAGGTTGCCGCGGCTGGCGAGGGTGTCGGGGTGGTCGGGGCCGAGGTGACGGGTCTCGGCGTCCAGACGTGCT